>NZ_JBFUEA010000015.1:0-163768 GCF_056404435.1 Mucilaginibacter sp. P2_D11 | reverse complement strand
CAGATGCAGGGAGCGTTGGCGATCTTCACAGTTAATCTTAAAAGAATCATCAAACTAATCGCCTAACTCTGTAAACTCAGAGAAAAAAAGACTCAAATTCTTCCATTCAGCCCTTTTTGAACACCCGCTGATAAACAGCTAACCATCGCGAATGCAGAAATAAAAAAAGCGACCAAGTAAAATCATGCCTTACTTGATCGCTTCTAATTATTGCCTTTATGAAAGAAGGTGCTTTTTCAGTGCCCTCCCAAACCGCGGGGCGTTTTTGCAATAGGATAACAAAATCACCAATTTATGACCAGCGTTTTTAACACTCTTGTTTTTAAACTTTCTGTTATAAGTTCATTGCTATTGTTCTTCTCAATAATGTTTGGTGATTATTTATGGACCCAATTATGGATACTATTTGGGCTAATCGAATTCGCGTTAATTTTATTGTTTGCCTACGTACTTATTTGGAGTATTATCTATTGGGCAACACACCACAAAGCTGATAGACTTACTTACGCCCCGTTTCTCATAAATGTCATATTTCTGATAATGGTAATTGCTTTGCCATTGAATTTTATACGCAATCAGGTAAAGTTCAGTCTGCACCGAAGTGATTTTGAGGCCGCATCGCAAATGGCTTTTAAGGCACAGGCAGACACTTTCCAAAGGGTAAAACTGCCTGCCAATTACCAATACCTATCCATTAACGATGGCGTTGTACGTGTAGCGCATAATAAAACGGCATCGGCAGTTATCTTCTATACATTCCTTGGTGTGCCTGATGGCCAAGGCGGCTTTGTCAAGGTGTCTGGTGGGAAATTTGACACTGCTGAAAATGGAATTTTTGATAAGGTGTATGAAGTTAGATCTTTGGGAGACAATTGGTATTATGTGAAGGGCAATTAAACACGTAACAATAAGTTAAGAGCGGGGTCTAAATTCTACACCCATCGCTTATGAAAAAATACGCCGCTGCCTCCCTCCTATTCACTTTAGTGCTGATAACAGGCACCCTATTTGGCCAAAATAAGGCCGTTAAAATCGATACTATGATAAGGCGCAGCAACCGTATGGGCCTCTTCAGCGGTAATATATTGGTGATAGATGGCGGAAAGATCGTGTACAAAAATGCCATAGGTTTTACTGATGCAACTAAAACGAAAGCCCTCACCCCGGATTATCGCTTCCATATCGGTTCCATCGCCAAGGAATTCAATGCCGTGGGCATTATGATGCTGCAAGAGCAGGGCAAGCTTAACATCAACGATAAGCTATCGAAATTCTTGCCGCAGCTGCCTGCCTGGGCCGACTCCATCAGCATACAAAACCTACTGCAATACACCAGTGGCCTGCCCGATGTAAAGTGGAAAACGGTCATAGGAGACGCCAGCAATATGGCCGATATCATGAAGATTACCCATCTTGATTTTGCGCCAGGCACTCAATACAACTATAATAACAACAACGTGTTTATGCAGCGCCGCATCATCGAAAAGGTTACCGGCATGCCCTTCAATAAATTCGTAGAGGAGAAATTACTGAAGCCCGCCGGCATGGCAACCGCCGTTATAGACCCCGACTTAAACACCCCTTTGATGGCACGCTCCTACACCAACGATGGCAAGCAGGGCTCGTTCTTTTACCCTATTACCGGCTGGGTGGCCGTAACACTGGATGATTTCTACAAATGGGAACAGGCCTTAGAAAGCTTCAAACTCATCAGCCCGGCATCTACGCGCGTACTTGTTACGCCCTTTGCGCCGGATAAGCAATGCGGCCTGGGCGGCGGCACCATGCAGGGCGATAAGCTAGTGTTCCACCAGCACGATGGCGCAAGCGTTTATTACCAGGCCCTCATCGTAGGCAACCAGCCCAAAGGCCGCACGGTGATACTGATGACCAATAACAAGCAAGAGAATATCTTCGATATAGACAACGCAATAGAGGATATACTCGATGGCAAGCCCTATAGCCAGCCCAAACGCTCTATACTGGCCGATTACCGCAAACAGTTGGATACGCTAAGCGGCGCGCAGGTACTGGCTTTGTATCAGGATCTGAAAGCCAAACACCTCGCCGAATACGCTTTCTACAATGAATCTACGTTGAATGAAATAGGCTACGCGCTGATGGGCGCTAAAAACATTGATGCCGCCATCGTGGTGTTAAAGTACAACACCACCCTATTCCCTACATCAGGCAATGCATTCGATAGCCTGGGCGAAGCCTATTACAACAAAGGCGATAAAACCAAAGCGCTATTGAACTACAAACGCTCCCTGCAGTTGGATCCAACTAATGAAACGGCGAAGAAAGTGATAAAGGAGCTGGCGGGGAAGTAGGCGTTAGGGCATTCCCAAAACAGTTCGTCATTGAGGAACGAAGCAATCTCTAAGCTGAGCATGACCGCTTTGCATACCGGGAGATTGCTTCGTTCCTCAATGACGTGGTGGAGAACAAACGCAAAATCATACACAAAAAAAACCGGCAAACTTCACAGCCTGCCGGTTCCCGGGGGATTAGTACCCTTGTTTTATGATGTCTAAAAATCGTCTTCGGCCGGCAATAGCACTGCTTTTTTGGCAGCTTCGGCAGCTATGGATTTTTTGGTTTTATGTTTCTCTATCTGCAGTCGCAGGCTTTCAACTACTGCATCTGTTGCTTCTTCAAAAGTTTTACACTTTTCTTTAGCAAAAATCTGGTTGCCCGGCAGCAGCAGTTTTATCTCCGTTATCTTGTTTGCTTCGTCTTTTACATTCTCCAGTTTTAAATAAACCTCGCCACTAATAATGTGGTCATAAAATGTTTCCAGCTTGTCAACCTTTTTTTGGATGAAACTCAGCAGTTTCTGGTCTGCTGTAAAGTGAATAGATTGCACTGTAATTTTCATTTTTCCTCCTTTTTAACCCTTTGGATGGGCTTGTTTGTAAATAGACTTTAAACGTTCAACTGAATTGTGGGTATAAATTTGGGTAGCGCTCAGGCTGGCGTGCCCCAAAAGTTCTTTAATGGCGTTAAGGTCGGCGCCATTATTTAGTAAGGTTGTTGCAAAGGTGTGCCGCAGCACGTGGGGGCTCTTTTTATTTTGGGTTGATATGTTGCCAAGGTGTTTATTCACTATCAGGTAAATTAACTTAGGGTATGCTGCTGTTCCTTTAGTTGTAACGATAAAAGTTAAGGAATTGTTATGAAAATTTTCAATTCGTTTCGCCTCTATATACTCTTTTAGCAGTATCAGCAGTTCGTTATTGAGGGGTATTATCCTCTGTTTGTTGCGTTTACCTAAAACTTTGACGGTGTTTTCGTAGAAATTTATATCTGTATCCTGCAGACCCAATAATTCGGCCAGGCGCATGCCGGTGCCGAATAGCAACTCTATAACCGTTTTATCGCGGATGCCTTCAAAATCGTCAGCAAAAATAGGATTGCCGGGTTTATCCAGCTTACCATCCAGCATATCGGTAAGCTTGGCACCTTCTACCACGGTAGGCAAATTCTTCGGCGTTTTGGCCGGGCCCAGGCGCGATGCGGGGTTGGTTTGGATATCCCCCTCCTGCAACAAAAATTTGAAGTACTTGCGCAGGGTGGCCAGCTTGCGGTTAAGGCTGCGGGGTGCGAGGGTTTCATCGCTCACCATCCAGCTGCGGATATCGTGATGGGTAATTTCTGAGGGGTGGCTAATGGCTAATGGCTGGCCGGCAGGGTTCAAAAAAAGCATGAACTGCTCCAGATCCGACCGGTAGGCGGCTACAGTATGCGGCGAGTACCGTTTTTCGTATTGGATATACTGTATGAACTTGCCTAAAAACATAAAAACTATTTATACACACCGGAAAGGTAATGTACAAATAGTTTTTTTATGTTGACAAGAAAAAGTTTAAATTATTAATTGGCGGTGACGAGCAACTATTGACCGAACATTTCCTTTTCAACCCTTAAGTAATTTTCACTTACCCGCTTTGCCATGGACGTATAATTCTCCAAAAATTTCTTAAGTTCTCCCTTTGGCCGAAAAGACAAAATCATCCCTGTGGGCACGTTTCCATGAAATATTTTCAGAGAAGAGCTGCTGTTAAAATATTTGAGCAACTTTTCGCAAAGTTGAATTTTACTTGCACTATTAGCGATGCTTATTTTATACTTTCCACTATCCCATTTGCTGAACCTTACGTACGCCCCGGCTAAAAATGCCATCTTTTGTTCATCGGTAACCAATATGCTATCAATTAGAACTCCATAACGCGTTGTATCATTAAAAAGGTAATAGCTGTTAAGCCTTTCGGCGATGGCTTTTGAATCTATTTCGAAAGATGTGATATTTCCCCTATGGTTAAGGCGTTTAACTCCGTATTCGGATTTGCTGTAGTCTTTAGATAGCAGCGAGTCGATGATATGAACTATTACACCTCCCCCGGTTCATAATTATCAACCACGTTTTTGAAACCGGCATCGCCTCTTCGGCCCAAATAATCATTTAGTGTGCCTAATATAAACGCCTCCCGTTGCGCCTTATTAAGCTCCTGCGCCCCTGCTGTCGACGATACTACTATCATCAGCAAGGCAATCATAAGAAAGATGCGGTTATTCATGTGGTAGTTTAGGTATCCATTTAGCTGGGGTGGCTTTGGATCGGTTACTTAAAAATTCCCTAAAAGCATAAAAACTATTTATACACCCCAATAATTGAAATGTACAAATAGTTTTTTTATGTTGACAAGAAAAAGTTTGAAATTCTTTCCGCAGAAAAAATTAAACAGTTTCTATATTCATATTCTGCTTGTAGATGGCATGCTTAATTTCGTGCCTGCGTGTGATAGATTTCTTCTCGAATGCCTGACGGCTGCGAAGTTCTCTTAATACACCTGTTTTCTCGAATTTCTTCTTGAAGCGTTTCAATGCTTTATCCAATGATTCGCCGTCTTTTACGTTGATAATGATCATAATCCCAAATACCTCCTTTCAGGGACGACAAAGGTAGATAAATAATTTAAAATCTGAAACACAATATTTTAATATTTATTTAAGCGTTTCAACCTGCGTTTTTATCCGGATTGTTATCATAAATTTGGGCAACTATTGATCCCTAAATCAACATGTCCCCTGCTACAGTAAACCGTTTAAAAAGATATCGCGCGCTTGTTATTGGAGACCCGCAAAAGCTTTCGCTGGAGAGCAGGATCTTCAATACCTTTTCTTTCTTCGTGCTGCTTATACTGCTGTTCGAGGTGTTTTTCAATATCGCCATCCATATGTACGTATCAGCTGCACTGGCTTTGGGGGTGCTGGCGGTACAGTGCGTTTTATACTACATTGTTCGTTTTAAAAACAAGTTACAGCTTGCAGTAATACTCTCGGCTATTGAAATTAATGCTATAAAGGGGTTCGGATACTATTATAATGATGGTATAACCGGTGCCACCCTGCTGCTTTTTGCTGCATCGTTATTTGTACTGATGTCGGTATCGCACAAAAAACTATGGCCCTTTCTATTGGCTTTTAATGCCTTGGTAGTGTTATCAATTATCGTATCCGAATATCTGAACCCCGGTATCATCCAAAAACATTACGAAACACGTGGTGAGCAATTTGCCGATAACATTGTATCGTACCTGGTTACCATCATATTATTATATGTAGGCACTGCTGCTATCCGCCAAAGCTACACCCGCCAAAAAAACCTTACCGACGAGAAAGCCCTTGCCCTCGAACTGCTGAACGCCGAGAAAGTAAAGCTGTTCTCTATCATCGCACATGATTTGCGCACGCCGCTGGCATCGGTACAGCAGTATTTCACCGTAATGGCAGAAGTGGGTATAGATGCCGATGAAAGGGCCGAAATGGAGAAGAGCCTGATGGAAACCATTGGAAAAACGCAGGACCTGCTTACCAACCTGCTTAAATGGGCCAAGAACCAGATGCATGGCGAAACCGCCCACCTGCAGGCCGTACAACTAAGCACCTATCTGGAAGAAACTACCGAGTTGTTCCAGACCATAGCCGTAAAGAAGGATATTACCCTCACTACCATTGCCGACCAAACCATCACCGTACGCGCCGACCCGGATATGCTGCAGATTGTAATACGCAACCTGCTCAACAACGCCGTAAAGTTTACCCGCCCCGGTGGCCGCATCGTGATGAAAGCCATTGCCGATGGCGCCAACTGCGTTATCTCCATAAGCGATACCGGCATTGGCATACCGCGCAACAGGCAGGCGGATATCTTCTCGCTCAACACTTCATCAACCAACGGCACCGGCAACGAAAGCGGCACCGGCCTGGGGCTTGTACTTTGTAAAGATTATACCGAATTGCAGGGCGGCCGCATATGGTTCAACAGCGTGGAGAAAGAAAGCACTACCTTTTATATATCGCTGCCGTTGGTGCAGCTAAGGCTTTTTACGGAGCAGTAGTAAGCGGCGGCAGGCTGCGCTTATCGGCCGGTAGCGCCTGGAATTTTTTGTAGCTATCATTAATATACGCCACTAACGATTCGGCATTGTTATTACGCAGGAAAGCGTAAGTGGGACGGTACAGCGTGATGAAATTCTCCAAATCCTGGCCCTTTAGGGGCACTATGCTGCCCACGTAGGCTTTATTGAAAACTTCATCCACATGCCGCTCCTGCGCTTCGCGTTGGAAGTATTTTTTTAACCGCCTTGCATCCTTCCCCTCTTTGCTGAACCAGGTAGAGGGCGAAAAGGCATACACCTTGCTCTTGGTGTAAACCTCGGGGTATTCTTTCTGCGGATCGAAGGGCAGCCGGGTGGAGTGGATATTCACCTGCCCCAAAGCGATAGCTACCGAATTCATCGCCACCCTTTTAGGGCGCATATCAATTATGTACAAGGTATCGGGCGTGTAGCCAGGCGAAGTAAATATAAGGGTGTGCCCCGTAGCGGTTTTGATGCTGAAATCGCCGTTCTTATCCGTAAGGGTTATCTGCTTGTTGTTGTTATCGCGAATGAAAACATTGTTGAGCCTGGTATTGCTGCCATTCTCTACAACCGTCCCTTTTAAAAGGTCCTGTGCCTGGGCAAAGGTGGCTGCGATTAGCAAGAGGATGATTAGTGAGGATATCTTTTTCATAGCGGAAGGTATATGTAGTTTAACTTGCTTAAGGCTGCAATGGTTTGCTCAATTTAGCATTTACGCCAACAAAAAACCCGGCTTGCAGCCGGGTCATGTTGTTTATTGCTTTCTCCAGACATTGTTATCCGGGTTGTAATCGGGCAGTTGCTTATCCGGGTCGTACGTTACCGATTCTATCTCTTCGGTAGATGGGTACTTCACCACAAAGCTGTTGTTGCGTTCCCATATCTCTACCGGTAGTTTCAACCGGCTTACTTTGCCGCTAACGGTCTTGATATCCAATATCACCGGCATGGCCAGTTTCTCCATATTGGTGAGGGTGATGTAAGCGCCTTTCCCAGGGTCGCTGCCAATGTATTTTACATCGGTAACGGCAACATCCAAACGCCAGTTGTTTACAAACCAGCCCCTCCAGAACCATTGCAGGCTCTCGCCGCTGGCGTTCTCCATGGTGCGGAAGAAATCATCGGGCGTTGGGTGCTTAAATGCCCAGCGCGCCACATAGGTGCGGAAAGCGAAATCGAAACGCTCGGGGCCCAGTATCTGCTCGCGCAGCAAGGTAAGGCCTATGCCAGGCTTAAAGTAAAGCAGGGTGCCGTTGTTGGCCTCCTTCAAATTCTCCGGGTTGCTCAAAATTGGCTCCAGGCTTGGGTTGGTAAGCGCATTGCCTGTGCGCTGCATATCGGTTGCGCGTTTTGGGCCGTACTCGCCTTTGTTGAAATCGGCGGTGCTGAGGGTGTTGATGAAGGTATTGAAACCCTCGTCCATCCAACCGTACAGGCGTTCGTTAGAACCAACGATCATCGGGAACCAGGTGTGGCCGAACTCGTGGTCGTTAACACCCCATAGCGAGCTCCTTTTGGCGCGGTACCCGCAGAACACAATGCCCGGGTACTCCATGCCGCCCACGTTGCCCGCAACAGCGGTAGCCGCAGGGTAAGGGTATTCAAACCACTTTTGCGAGTTGAACTCGATAGATTTTTTCACGTACTCGGTGCTGCGGCCCCAGGCATCGTTGCCGTTGCTCTCCACCGGGTAAGCCGATATGGCGATAGATTTTTTGCCGCTTGGCAGGTCCATCTTAGCCGCATCAACAATAAATGCTGCGGATGATGCCCATGATACGTCGCGGGCGTTCTTGATCTTGAATTTCCAGGTGAGTTCTTTTTTGCCTGTGGGGCGCGATGCGGCGTTGGTAACCTCATCTGCCGAGCGGATGATCACCGTCGTCTCGCTTTTCTCAGCTTCTGCCCAACGTTTCAATTGCTCGGGTGTGTAAACTTCCGCAGGGTTCTGCAACTCGCCCGATGCTACCACAATGTGGTTGGCCGGCGCAGTAATAGCCAGGTCGAAATCGCCATACTCCAAGTAAAACTCGCTCGGGCCGGTGTATGGCAGGGCGTTCCAGCCCATTATATCGTCGTACACGTACATGCGGGGGTACCATTGCGCTATGGTGTATATCTTGCCGTTTTTGGTATTGAGGATACCCGTACGGTCGCTCCCATACTCGGGCGCGATGTAGCTGTACTCGATGTTCAGCTTTACGATACCGCCGTTAGGCTTAACCGACTCAGGCAAAAAGATCTGCATGCGGGTATCGTTGATGAGGTATTTAACATCTACCCCGCCAATTTTTACCGATTTTATCTTGTAACCGCCTTCGGCCATATCGCCGTGGCCGCCGTTACGGCTGCCGCTCGGCGGGATGATAGCCGTACCGCGCGAATCTGACTTGAACAGGTTCTGATCCAGCTGCATCCACAAAAAGCCCAGGCTTTGCGGACTGTTGTTGGTATAGGTAAGGGCCTCGGTGCCCAAAATTTCGTTAGTTTGATCGTTAAGATGGGCCGTTAACTGGTAGTCGGCACGGTTTTGCCAGTATTTAGGGCCGGGCTGCCCATCCGCAGCCCGGTATTCGCTGCCATTTTTGGTGTAGAACAGCGGCGCAAAGGCGTCGTGGTAATTGTAGTTGGATGCTGCGGGACTGGCAGGCGTTTGCTGTGCCTGCGCGGCACTGCCAACAGCCATCATGGCCAGCGCACAGCCGGCTAACAGGTTTAATCTCATAATAATAAAATCAGTAATTGTATTTAATGTGCAAGTATAGTAAATATGGATTATGGATTAAATTTATTGCATGGTTGTAATGAGGAAGTTACCAAATTATTAAAAGGGTGTGCCGGGGTATGGTTTTGATTAGACACGATGGAGAGCATGCGCGCTATCTTTGAGTAGCACTTCAGTTTACAGTAAAAAAAACAAAGCATAAAATGCTGCATAACGAATTAAACAAAAATGGACGCACCTTTGTTACGAGAACTTTTTCTACTTTTACAAAAAACCTAAGATTTCTATCATAGCTCTAATCGCATGCCGATATTATACGTAGACAATTTTCGCGGATTTCAAGCAACATATTTGCCATTAAAGGATATCAATTTTTTTGTTGGGGAGAACAGCACAGGGAAGTCTTCTATTATTAAATTACTTGGTATCTTATCCTCGCAAGGATTTTGGCGCTACAATATATTTGGTGAAGAAGATACGACTTTAGGTAGTTTTTCTGAGATAATAACTTCCAATAGCAATAAGGCACATTTCGAAACTGCTTTTATAGGAAAAAAAAATGAACGTTCGACGGCCGTTTCTGCCATTAAGATAAGGTTTATCGAAAAAGATGGATACCCCGTACCGAAAGAAATTAGCTATTGCGATAACGCCCTTAACCTTCAAGTAACAGTTGAAGGGCGCTTTTTAAAATATCGGTATAAATGGACCGAGAGTGAGCAAATACTTTCAGAAAACGTCGATAACTTTAAATTGTGGATTTCGGACAATGGATTAAATGGTATTGAATTTAAACGTTTAGCACTTGACTTGACTTCCTCTCTTTCAATCTTAAGACAGCTGCAGACGGCAGTTCAGATTGAAAGGTTAAAAATCAATGATGATAAAAATGAAGTAGAAATTTCAATACCTTATTTGCTTAATAGCGTTGCTTGGTTTGCACCGTCGTTAGTCGCCCCTTTAAAAGTTTATAACCTTGTTCAGTTAGTTTTCACTGCAAAGGGCGAGCATTTCGCATCCGTTTTGCGCGATATTATTGAAGGTCGTGATGTCAAAAGCATTCTTAATCGCTTTGGCGCAGATAGCGGACTTTTTGAAGATATCAATGTCAAAAATCTTGAGACCATCTCTGAAGACGCATTTGAGATCCAAATTACTATAAATGAAAATAAATTGAATATTGTCAACGTAGGTTATGGAGTTTCCCAAATTTTACCATTTATTTTGGAAGCAATTGCCCGCCCGGATAATACATTACTTATAGTTCAACAACCCGAAACACATTTACATCCTAAAGCTCAAGCAGCAGTTGGAGAGTTTATTTTTAAATCTAATCAAAGCGATCACCAAAAGTTCATTCTTGAAACACATAGTGATTACATTATAGATCGCTATCGGATTCGTTTACATAAGGCATTTAAAAAACAAGAAGAATATGAGTCAGGGCAGGTGGTTTTTTTTAAGAGGGACAACAATGGAAACAATGTTCAATTTATTGACATAAATCCAGACGGCTCTTACAGTGATAATCAACCTGACGAATTCCGTGATTTTTTTCTAAAAGAACAATTAAGCTTATTAAAAATATAGCATGTGTATTATCATCGATACGAATACTTTGGCCAATGTTTTTGAAGATGATGCTCAGCGACATCATGATTTTCTGCCAGTTCGAGAGTGGGTACTATTTGGTAGAGGTAAAGTTATCTATGGCGGGTCCAAATACACTCGTGAATTAAACAAATATTTAGGGTTATTTAACGAACTACGAAAGAAAAAACGGGCAATTTATATTGATGATCACCTTATTGATGCAGAAGAAATTGTAGTTGGTCATCAAATTCAACACGCCAATTTTGATGACCAGCATTTGGTGGCATTATTGCGGATATCGGGTTGCAAATTAATTTGTTCATTAGACGAAAGGGCATATCCCTATTTCAGGCACGAAGATTTTTTTGGGCGAGCTGCGAAACGACCGCGGATTTATAATCAATATAGAAATCGCGATCTTTTGGTACAACGAAATATCGCGCCAATTTGTCAACAATAAATAAGTTTTTACACAAATTATCATGGGAAGTACAGGTTCAGGATCATTTACAGATTACTCAAAACGCAAACCCACTAACGCAGAAGAGGCAAATGGCGGGTCAAGCGGTGTGGACAAATGCGGGTTGGGCTTTTCAGCCAACTTAGAAGAAGTTGCCCGATGTTTTTATTTCATTAATTATGGTGACGTCCCCCCAGGTGGCACTACTGTAAAAGTAGCGTTTAATGGTCACAGAATTGCTGTTGAAACCGACCTTGGCGAAGAAATTGGTTATTTACCTACAAAATATAATTATATTAAAATTTGCTTGGATGATAGTTTTGCATATCACGGGGTTGTCAATAGTTCACGCACAACGCCAACTCCCACAGTATTAGTTGATATCGTTCCAATATAATGGCGGAAACACGAATTTGTTTGATAGGCGATATAGTTGTTGATATTACGTTAAAAACAACTACGACACCAACTAAAATGCGTTTAGGAGGCATCATTCATGCCGCAAGATCTCTGTGGGCCCAGGGAATTCCGTTTGAAGTTGCGTATTTCGCTCCTGCTTATCTCGACAGCCAAATAGTTGATTATTTAAATAGTAACGGCTGTACTGAAATTACTAAAGTAGGAAACGTTGTGGGCGCGCCTTATCTTTTTTTAATTGAGGAAGTTAAGGAAGCGGGTAATCAAGGTTACGAATTTATTCTTCGAGACCAAATTAAGGTAGAATATGATTTTACTGCGATTGAACATTTTTTAAGTTGTGATTATACAGATTGCCTTTTTATTTCAGGGAACTACGATATAAATAGATTTTTAAAGAATATAAAGGGTCGAGTGCATATCGATGTTGCTAACAATATTGACGATTTTTCATTATTTTCTTCAGTTTCGAGAAAGATCGACACGATTTTTGTTTCTACATCATCGACTATTTTTCAAAATTTTTATGATAATCATTTTCAAGATTTCGCTGACCTATTTCGACCATTCACGAACTTGTTGATATTAAAAGAAAATCGCGGCGGCAGTCGCGGATTTGATTTTGATTCTGATGATTACCTTTCTGTTGGTGCTCAAACTCAACCGATCATTCATTCAGTTGGGGTCGGCGATGTGTATGACGCTTGTTTTGTCATTCAAAAAAACTTTTTAGGCGTTCGTCACGCTATGACATTAGCGTCATGGCTTGCTGCGGAATATGCCCAAACTACTTATCCAGATGATTTTAAAACTCAAGTAAATCGCCTTTTAAAAGCTAACCTAGGTGACCTTCTCAGCTTGGGCGGCGTTTGTGTACCGTGGGAACAGAGGTCTAATATCCATATTTACATAGCTGCGCCTGATTTTGATCACGTTGATACTACCTTTATTGATATTTTATACGATGCTTTAATTTATCACAATTTCAACCCCCACCGGCCTATTTTAGAAAATGGACAAATGGAAGTTGGTGCTTCAAAAAAACGAAAGCAAGTTTTGTTTGAAAATGACATGCTGTTATTAGACCGCTGCCAAATTTTAATTGCCATATTACTTTACAATGATCCTGGAACTTTAATTGAAATTGGGATATCAGCAGCAAGAGGTTTACCAACATTAGTATTTGACCCCTATTGTATCGCAAATAACTGTATGTTAACAGAATTGCCTCTAATAGTATCCGACGATCTTGATAATATCATTGCTGAGGTTTTCATCCAATCAAATTTATTATTAAATGGAGAATAAAGATGGTGTTCTATTGGCCTCCGGTGGCTTAGACTCAACCACAATGGCCTATTGGTTAAAAAAACAACAAATCGAGTTCGTACCACTTTTTATAAATTATGGTCAACATTGCGCTGATACAGAGCTTAAGTCCCTAAAAAAAGTACTTCCAACGGAATATCAAGATAAAATTGAATGCATTGATATTCAGTCTGTCTACGCGAAATCGCGTTCGAGGTTCATTCGGGAAGCAAACTTATGGGAAGAAGAAATTACTGCTGATGAGCTTTATATTCCTTACCGAAACGTACTTTTGCTGACTATTGGTGCCACTTTTGCACAAACATTAGGATTGAATAACGTTTACTCTGCCTTTATTAATAGTAATCACGCCAAAGAAATCGATTGTTCTAATGAATTTTTCGATAAAATGGAAGGGATGTTGAAAGAATATGGTTCAGTAAAAATCAACATGCCATTTCGTTATTACTCAAAATACGAAGTAGCGAAATTGGGTGTTTCATTGGGAGCTGCAATAGGCGAAACTTTTTCTTGTCAAGCTTCTTCTATTATCCCATGTGGTGCGTGTCCCAACTGCGTAGACCGTCTCGAAGCAATTAGACGAATTGAAAACGAATAATGCCACTATGACAATAGTATTAGAAGCGCGAAAATTAGCAAATTACATCGAGAGTTTAGAAACATTTCAAACGGTTAATTTCAATCGTGAATATTGCTACGACCATATGGGCGCTTTATTTACCGATATTGTTTTACAGGCCGGTTTAAATTATAAAACTGTTGTTAGGCCTCGCGTTCAAAATCTATTATTGAATCATCCAGACGCGAATACATGCACAAAATTCGAAGAACTAATTAATATATATGGGCTTAGCCAAATCATTCGCTGGCAACATCCTGAAAAACTGCGTCGCTTTAGAGATCTTTTGGAATTCGCTTCATCATACGGCGTTGATTCCTGTGACGATTTTCGATCATTCTTAAAAGCAGATCGTAACAGAAATAAAATGCGCATGTTAAAAGGATTCGGCCCCAAAACGATAGACTACACATTAAAGTTGCTTAATTTTGACACAGTAGCTGTAGATCGACATATATATTCATTTGTCGAGATGGCTGATATCGATACCATCGGTTATGACTACACCAAGAAATTGGTTGAATACGCTGCAGACTTCTTGGAGATTTCAAGGTCTTCAATTGACCATAGTATCTGGTTATTTATGTCTGGTAGGTCTACTAATATAACAACGCAACTCTCAATGCAAATTTAGTATCTCCGCCCTTGTTGGTGTTGTCACCAAACAAGCTAATGACGTTCCGGGAATAAATTTCATTCATCAAAATAAAAGCCGTTGGTCACAAGACCAACAGCGGCGGGGCATCGTAAAAGAAGGCAACTGGCTTCGTTTCGCATTCGAGGGCCAGGGCAGTGAAGCCCCCCACCCTGGCGCGCGATGCAGCGCAGGCCAAGCGGGCAGAGCACTCGTGCCCAACCACATTGCAAAGAAAGTCACGAGTACGCCAAGCTCTTTCCTTGCGCTACCTACTGGCGCCGGAAACTGTGCTATTGGTTTGTCCCTAATCCCCTCTCCCGCCTTAGGGATTGGCGTCCCGACGGTAGTTGGGAGCCTTCGCGCGTAAGGCCTGCAGGCGTATGAGCAGAAAGCCCGGCCCGCAGGGAAGGCCATCATTGGTATGTGGTAAATGGGGAGCGGTGAGTGATTACATTGGGGCTAAACCTCGCTCCCCCCACGTCATGCCGGATTTATTTCGGCACCCCACACGGCAAGTAAACGGCATGCAAAGCGGCTCAGCAAGGTGGTGACTTTTATGATGGGGTGTTGAAAAAAGTTCAACATGACGGTTTTTTATTTAATAAACCCCACGTCATGCCGAATTTATTTCGGCACCCCACACGGCAGGTAAACGGCATGCAAAGCGGCTAAGCAATTGGCCACTTTTATGATGGGGTGTTGAAACAAGTTCAACATGACGACAGTTTTAATTTCTCGCCGCCGTTGGTCACCAAACTAACCGCGGCGGGAGCTAAAACAAACGCCGTTGGCCTTGTGACCAACGGCGTAAGCTAATATTGAATAGATGCGTTTAAGCGAACGATACGATCATTACCTTACCTTAAGACTTTGGCGCGGCAGCTATTTTTAACAGTTCGGCGTCGGGATGGTTACGAACTACGGGTTTAACGTCAAGTATCATTACCGCGCCATTGGCTGTTGTGTAAGCCGGCCATTGCGGCAAGCCGGGTGTATTGGGGTTACCTGTGGCGGCAAAATTGATCCAGGCGCTGCTTATTTTGGCGGCAAGCGCATAGGCATCTTTGCCACCGCCTGTCATTTCTTCGCAGCGTTTGATATTATCAAATTGAAAGGCAATATCCATACAATGCATCGCTTTATACATACCATCGTTTACGGGCGACTGCCAGGTAAAAAGGTACATGTACACCGGCGCCGCGCCCTGTAGTGCCGATTTTTGATCTGCCTGCTTAATGGCTAAGGAACGAAAACCAAATTCGATATCAATATACTCCGATGGCTTGCTGGTGTTTGGATACGCCTGCTTTACGGCCGCCATGTAGGCATCTGTGTTACTGCCATACTTCTGCTGCAGCGTTGTCTTTACCTTGTCCATGGTGAGGTCCTTAGGCGTGGGAGCGAAAGCTGCAAATTCATTTTTTGTGGTGCCTACCAACAAGGGTATTTCCCTGGCCAGTTCCATTGCCTTAGCGTCGGCAGGTTGGTAAGGGAACATTTCGCCATCCAGTACGGCATTCCAGCCTACATTGGTGGGGTGCCCTTCTTTCCTTAATTCGGCGCCAACTTTTACTAACGCTTTTTTGCTTGCTAAGTTCAAGGTTTCGTAAGGGATCTTTTGAAGCGAATCTACCTGCGAGGGCTGCAGATGTAATTCGGCAAGCAAGGCTGCCGCTACCCGTTGCGAAACAGCTTTATCTGTGAACGAAGTAATATAGCTGCCGCTTTCAACAATAGCCTTTTGAAACAGGCCCTTTGCCAGGGGCGTATTCATCAGGCAGGTAACTTTCCCTCCCCCGCCGGATTGCCCGAAAATGGTGACATTGTTTGGATCGCCCCCAAATTGAGCAATGTTTTCTTTTACCCATTGCAAAGCTGCTATCAGGTCGGCAAGCCCGGCATTGCCTGAATTCTTATATTTTTCGCCATAGGCAGAAAGATCGAGAAAGCCCAAAACATTTAAGCGATGATTTACCGAAACCAAAACAACGTCGCCCTTTTTGGCGAGGTTTTCACCATCGTAGGATGGCAGTTCGATAGATGAGCCTGCGGTAAATCCGCCTCCGTGCAACCAAACCATTACGGGTCGTTTTTTACCGTCGTTTAATTTCTGTGTCCACACGTTTAAGGTTTGGCAATGCTCGTTATTATAGCCTAAATTATGGTTAAAAGCAAATTCAAAAGGGTCGCTTACGCTGGTAGTAGGGTCTGTTGGGCAAACGGGGCCATAGGTCATGGAGCTGCGTACATCCGTCCAGGGGGTTGGTTTTTGCGGCAGGGTAAAGCGGTCCGCCTTTGCATAAGGGATGCCCTTAAAAGTAAAGATATTATTGTGGATATAGCCCTTTACTTTACCGTACACGGTAGTGGTTACCGCGATATCCGCGCCTGCTTTCACGGCGTACTGGGTTTGTGCAAATGTGGTTGTACTGAGCAGGCACAGGCACAATAATGTTGACAGCGTTATCTTTATTCTCATATAGTTTTTTGTTGGTTACAATTTACATTGCGTAAATATAACGCAATGACATTTAAAAACTATCTATATAAAATAAATTTCTGCCGTAGTTGGTCCCCGGCTTGTGGCAGCAAGTGATGATTAACGTCATCGCATTTCCACACGAGTCCTCTCCACCCCCAAAAATCCCATTAGAATTTATTAGAAACCCACACATAAAAACTACCGAAAAGCTGGAAAAAGCTGGAAATTTTAGACGCGTTTTTGCCCAAAAACAGCGGTTTTTGCCCTAATTCCCTGGCCCGAAAAAACATCGAAATCCTCCGAAAAACGAAGAAAAACGAAGAAAAACACAGAAAAACACGGGAAAAACCCCGGTATTATTACATGTTTGCAGCCGCGGTTTCACCTGAATTTTCTATAAAATAAAACTGGACAAGAAAAGGCTTTTTTGGTCCGTTTCGGGCCGCTGAATTTCTCCTCCCCCCGACTAATTCAACATCTGCTTTTTATAGGTATTGGGGCTGATGCCTGTTTCCTTTTTGAACAGGCGCGAGAAGTACGACAGGTTCTCGAAACCGAGTTCGTAAGCTATCTCCGATACGGATAGGTCCTCGCCCAGCAGGCGGTTCTTGGCCTCGGAGATGAGGTAGATGTGGATATGCTCCAGCGCGGTTTTGCCGCTTTCCTGTTTCAGCACATCAGTAAGGTAGCCGGGCGAAATATTGAGCCGACTGGCCATATCCTGCACCGATGGCAGGCCCTTGCTGGCCAGCAAACCAGTTGATACATAATTGCTTATCTCCTGGTTAAACCGGGTAACCGTTTTGCCCGAAATCTCGGCCCGGTTGATGAACTGCCGCTTGTAGAACCGCTGGGCATACTTGAGCATGGTATCTACGTTGGCGAGGATGATTTCGCGGCTGTACTCGTCCTGGTTGTTGTTATACTCACCCTCAATGATGCTGTAGAGTTCCCAAACGGTCTTTTCCTCGCGGGGCGAGAGGTGCAGCGCTTCGTTTATCTCGTAATCGAAGTAGTGGTATTTCCTGATCTCGGCATGCAGGGGGTGCCCGCTCAGGTAGTCCTCGTGCACGAACATCATGAAACCGTCTTCCTCAAACTGGAGGTTTTTCATTTCTATCACCTGCCGGGGTTTAAAGAACATCATGGAGCCGGCTTCATGGTCGTACCGGGTGCGGCCATACAGCACCATGCCCGATTTGATCTTCTTGAAACCGATCATATAAAAATCGCTGGTGAACTCGCGGTCGCCCATGCTGCAGGCGTGGTCACAGCGGTAGGCGCTGAAGAGCGGGCTCTCAGGTGCGGGGAAACCATTCTCGCGGTGCAGTTCGGTGAGGTTCTTATAGTGTTTCATGGCGGGTAAATTAACAAGCCACAAACTACGCAATTTGCATGCACAGCTTGTGGCTCAGGGTGTTAAAATGATTTATTAATGACCGTGGGCAGCTGCAGATACCTCTTTCCAGGCATCGAAGTCCGCCTGGCGGGCGGCATAAACACCGGCTACCATCGGGTAAGCTACCTTACCCAGCAGGAAGTGCAGCGGCGGGTTCTGGCTGTCTATCAGGGCCAGTACGGCATCTGAGGTGGTTTCGGGGTTGCCCCAGGTATCGGGCGTAGCACCTTCGGCAAAGGCTTGTTTTACGGGGGCGTATGCCTCAATGGCTTCAGTTTGTGCAGCCGATGCGCCACTCCAATCGGTAGAAAAGCCATTAGGCTCGATGAGGCTTACGTTGACGCCGAAGCCCTTTACCTCTGTTGCCAGGGTTTCGGTTAAGCCGTTTACTGCAAATTTGGATGCATTGTAGAGGCCTAAAACCGGCAGGGTCATCAGGCCCAGTACGCTGGATACCTGTATGATGTGCCCGCTCTGCTGCTGGCGCATGATAGGCGTTATGGCCTGCGTTACCCAAAGCAGCCCGAAGAAGTTGGTTTCCATCTGTTGGCGGGCCTGCTCTTCGGTAGTTTCTTCTATGGCACCGAATAAGCCGAAGCCTGCGTTATTGATCAACACGTCTATACGGCCAAAGTGTTCTTTTGCTTTGTTTACAGCGGCGAAGCTGGCGACGCGGTCGGTAACGTCCAGTTGGATGGGGAGTACCGCATCGCCGAATTCGGTTACCAGGTCGTTAAGGCTATCGGTATTGCGGGCGGTTGCGGCGACTTTATCGCCACGTTTTAAAAGGGCCTTTGCCCAAATTTTACCGAAACCACGCGAGGCACCGGTAATAAAGATTATTTTTGACATTGCTTGTTTTGTTATTTGTTGATAACAAAGGTATGGCGGCGTGGTCGGCAGGATTTATACAAAACACGGGATGTTTAGCACAGATTGTGGTAGATTAGCTGTCAGAGCATAACATGGTGGTCTACCGCAGAAGCAGTATGCGAACTTTTTTGGAAAAGTGATGAAAGGATTGGGAAGATGACACCTAAGAGTGCGTCGATTGCTGAACGAAATTCCTCAGTAAGGTGAGATGCCAGTTTACTTGGGCGGTTAGCAGTTTAAACCAACCGCCCAAAGCGCATCATTTAAGTGACGAAGGTTCCTTCCCTCCCATTAATCGGCTTTCTCGATCCTGCCCGAGCCGGAATGGCTTTCGTTAATGATTTTTGCATTGCCCGAATATTGTAAACTACCCGACCCGGATATACGTGCCGGAACGGACTGGTTTGCTGTGATGCGGATACTGCCCGAGCCGGAAATGGAGGCATCTACGGTGTTTACCTGCAACGCCTTTGCGTTTACTTCGCCCGAGCCTGATACACTGATGCGGGTATTGTTGCCGCTACCGCTTAATTTGGCATTGCCCGATCCGCTTACCCCGATCAGGATGCTTTCGGCCTTTACTGCCGCTGTTAGGTTGCCCGATCCACTTACTTCTATTTTGGCGCGCTGCCCGGTTATGGTACCGACAGCCAGTACCGCATTGCCCGAGCCGCCGCTGCCCAGATAGTTTAAACTTTTTGCCGAGATATAAATATTGGCGCGTTTAATATCGCGGTGTTTTTTCCAGCCGCCTTTTAGTTCTACCTTCAATACGCCGTCTTCTACTTTTGTTATTACGTCTTTTTCGGCATCGGCATCCACATCCAGGGTTAAGCTTTCGGTACCGTCTATTTTGATGGTTACGTTAAACGGGCCGTTGCATTCGATGCCGGTATAGCCGGATACCGTGCGTGTGGTTGTTTGTGCTGTAGCGCTTGTAAACATAAAGAACACGCAAACGAGCGTTAAGATGGCGGATAGGTGCTTTTTCATACAGGTAATTTTTGATAATGTATTTTAATGATTGGTTACGCTAAGGTAATCAATTGCTGTACCTTTTTTATATATAGCTTAATTACAGATACTTGCGTTATTTATAAAGGTAAGGATTGTCCGTTTTTGGTACAGCAGGTGGGCGGAAATGGGCGGGTTAGTGAGTGGGGATTGGTTGCATAATGGATTACCGCAAGGCACTTTCAAAGATACATGCGGAGACGTGTACGGTAGCGCCTTATGTGGAAATAAACTTATCTTTAAAGCCGGAGCCTTACGGCAGGGAATAAACCCCCAGCGCGCTGCATTCGTTCGATGATTATGATGCCCTAACTGCCCTTTATCTCATGAAAAAAATTTACTTAACCTTAGCTACAGCATTTATTACAGTTCAGTTTTCTTTTGCTCAAAACACATTCCCTCCATCTGGCAATACGGGTATCGGCACCGGCAAGCCGGCATATCCGCTACAGGTTAACGGAATAGCAACTTTTACCGATGGCACCCCCATTGGCGTTGGTGCGCTTGGCATACCGGCGGCCATTTTGGGTAGCCAGGCAATTTTTTCTACCACAGCCAGCGATAATTTTAAGATAGCGAATTTTAATTATGCCGAGCAAAAAGCTGCCACCATTGGCTCAATACAGGGTACAGAGGGCTTTGTGGCAGTCTCTCACCCCTCTGGCGTCGTAAACCTGGCTCTGGGTACCATTGGGAATGTGCAGCTCAATAGTGCACAAACTTTAGCCAGCGCGGTTAGCGTACAGGGCGGGGGCAACACCAGTATGCCGGGGACTATTACCAGCTGGAAGATCTTCCGCGCCGGCATAGGCAATACAGGCGCGGCTAAAATAGCCAATGCATACGGGCTGTATGTAAATACTTTCCCCGTTGGGGTGGGCAATAAGTATGGTGTATACGTGGAAGATAGCAGCGCAAACAATTTTTTTGCGGGGAACGTTGGGATAGGCGTATCAAACCCTCAGGAAAAATTGTCGGTTAGTGGTACCATTCGCGCCAGGGACGTTAAAGTCGATTTAGGCCCCACAGGCAATGCTTTAAAGCCAGGTTATACGTTAACACCGCTTTTAAAACTGAAAGTCTATATCGATCAAAAACATAACCTTCCGCAAATGCCATCGGCGGGCGATGCACCTAATAATGGTGTAAGCCTTGTGGAGATGAATAAACTGCTGCTGCAAAAAGTAGAAGAACTTACTTTATACCTGATTGAGAAAGATAAGCAGGTAAAAATGCTGGAAGAAAAACAGCGGGCCCAGGACCAGCTCAGCCAAAAAATATTGAAACAACTTGTACAGATACAAAATCAACTGAACAGTAATAAGAAACTGAAACCGTGAGGGGCCTGCCTGTTTTTTTCTTAACTTTAAAAAGCAGATGCCTCCAAGGCAACGCCCTGCTTTAGCCAATTATCTATTCTTTTAAAAAGAACCATCTATGACAAGTTCCTACTCGCGCCGTAAATTTTTACAAACATCTTCGCTGCTGGTAGCGGGGGCCGCCGTCGCATCCTCATTTACTTTAAAAAAAGACAAGCCACTGCTTAGCTTCTCTACCCTAGGCTGCCCGGATTGGCCGTTTAATCAAATCGTTGATTTCGCGGCATTGCATGGCTTCAGCGGGCTGGAACTGCGGGGCATTCAGCGAGAAATGGATCTGACCAAGGTTAAAGAGCTGTCACGCCCGGAAACCCGGAAAGATACCCTGCAACTAATGAAAGATAAAGGACTGCGTTTTGTAGACTTAGGCTCGTCCTGCGCGCTGCACTTTGCCGAGGGTGCCGAGCGGCAGAAAAACCTGGACGAAGGCAAACGCTTCATCGACCTGGCACAGCAACTGGATTGCCCCTTTGTGCGTGCCTTCCCTAATAACATTCCGAAAGGACAAGATAAGGCCGTGACCATGGCACTGATAACATTAGGATTATTGGAACTGGCTGAGCATGCCAAAGGCAGCAAGGTGAGCATCCTGTTAGAATCACACGGCGACCTGGTGCAAATAAGTGACCTGGAAATGGTGATGAAGGCTGCCACACACCCAAACGCCGGCCTCATTTGGGATGTGGTGAACATGTGGAGCATTACCCGCGAGGCACCTGCCGATGCATACAAAGTTTTGAAGCCCTACATCAGGCATACGCATATAAAAGATGCGAAGATACTGAGGGGTGACGATGTGAAAAAAGGAGAGAACCTGCAATACGTACTGTTGGGTCAAGGCGATACCCCTATTTTAGAGGCAGTAGATATCCTGAAGAACGGTGGCTACAAAGGCTATTACAGCTTTGAATGGGAAAAACTCTGGCACCCTGAATTGAGCGACCCGGCTATTGCAATTGCTGATTATGCTAAGTTGATGAAGGAGAGGTTGGGGTAGGCACTAAAAAACGTCGTCATTGCGAGGAGGTACGACGAAGCAATCATCGGCAAGGAGGTCAACAACGCAAGGCAGACTTGCAAAGCCGCCTTGCTTCCCGATGATTGCCACGCTATCGCTCGCAAGGACGTTAGGGGATAAATTCGCTGTATACTTACAACAACCCCTTACTATAAACCCCTTCATCAAACCCAAAAAACAAAAACCCATCTTTTTCTATCACGGGGCGTTTTATCATGCTGGTTTTTTCTTTTAACAGGGCAAGCGCATCTTCTTTGGTTTTGATACCTTCCTTTACTTCAGGATCAAGCTGTTTATAGGTAGTACCCTGTTTGTTCATGATTTTTTCGTAGCCTGCTTTGGCTTCCCATTCTTGCAGTTTTTCAGCACTTATGCCCAGCTTTTTAAAATCGTGAAATTCGTAAGGAACGTTGTTGGTTTTTAGCCAGTCGAGCGCTTTTTTTACTGTGTTGCAGTTGGTGATGCCGTAAATTTTCATGGGGGCAAAGGTAGGGAAATGTCTGAACTCGAATTTTAAAGAATTCGGAGAATTTACAGAATTAAGAAACTATACATTCTGTTGATTCCTTAATTCGGCAAATTCGAGTTCAGACAAATTCTAATTCGATGGCGCACTTTTCCCTTGCGTATCGTCATTATTAATGCCCCGCTGGTTCTTTTTGATGTTAGCGCTCAGCTTACCAAATTTGTAATTGATACGGATGGCAAAGCTGCGGTAGCGGTTGCTGAAGAACGATGATTGCTCAAAATCAGGCGTGGTGGTGTAGGATTTAAAGGTACGGAACTTAGCATAGGGATTATTGGCCACCGCCGATATGGTGAGCGTTTTCTTAAGAAACTCCTTACCCAATACGTACGAGGAAAATATGCCGCTGCCGTTTTTCCCCTGCAACAAAACATTACTACTAAAATAGCCGGCATCAATGCCAAAGCGGTACCCCTCGGCAAATTTGTAGCCCAGATTGGTAAACACGTTGCCGGTAAAACCGTCGTTTTTATAGAACTGGCCGCTATAAGTACCCTTTAGCCATACATGGCTGATGCGGGCATTTAAACTGAATGATATCTTTTTGGTAAGCGCGTAGTTGCTGTTTAGGTTTAAACCCAGCGTACGATTACTGCCGAGGTTTTGGTAGGTGGTGGTGGTAACGGTATCGGGGTGGGCGCTGCCGGCGTTCTCTATATCGATGCTGGTAACATTTTGGATGGCATTGTTAGAGAAGGCATAGCTAAGGCTGGCATTGATAGAGCCTTTGGAGAAATTGCTGTATGTGAGTTCGAACGTATTGTTCAGCTCGGGGCGCAGGTCGGGGTTACCGGTGTTGATGAATTTGGGGTTGCTCCTGTCGATAAACGGATTCAGTTGAAAAATGCCCGGGCGTTGTATGCGCTGCGTAAAGCCAAGGCTTACGCTGCTTTTGCTAAAGCTGCGCTGTACCGATATAGATGGGATAAGGTTATTATAACCCTTATCCAGCGGCGTACCCGAAAAATCGGCGTTCACCTCTGTGCGCTCCAGCCTGGCTCCAAATTTGGCGGTAAATTTGGTGAACTTTAACTGGTAAGAGTTGTAAAAGCTATACACATCCTGGTGGTAGTTGAAGATGTTGGTTTGGGCATCGTTAATAACATATTGGCTGCTTACCGGGTCGAAATCTTCGCGGCGGAAATCACTAAAATTATTACGCAGGATAGCCTTCGCACCGGCTTCTATACTCACTTTTTTTATGGGGTAAGCATAATCCAGTTGAAAGGTGTGTTCGCGGTTACCCGCCTCGTTGTACTGGCGGTAGTTGGGCTGCAGGGCTTCTGCATAATTTACGCGGTTGCTGAATAGGTTATCGGCAAATATAGTGCCGGGCCCGTAGCTGTATTTATAACTTAGGGTAAGCAATTCGTCTTTATGGCCCTTGAACCCAAGCTGGTAGTTTAGGCTTAGGTCCATACCACGATCATGGTTGTACCCATCTGATGCTAAATTGTAACCTTGCATAAGCCCGCCTGCGCTATTTGTTTGGGCAGATAGCTGGGTGCTGCTCTGGTCGAAATCGCCCTGAAACATTTGATACGAACCCGTGATAAGGTTAAGCGAATCTATCTCGTAGCTCAGCTCGGCATTGGCATATTTAAAGTGGCCGCCAAAGGTATTTTCTCCGTTTTGCTGGATGGTGGTATTCTGCGCAAAAAAGGTTTGCGAAGTGCTGAATGGGTTGCTGTTATGCCCGTTGCTGCCTATCCCCCCAAAAAGCGACAGCCCCAACTTGCCTTGTTTTACCGTACCGTTTAAATTAATTGCCGGCCCGAAAACGCTATTGATGCGTGAGTTTAAGCTACCGTTGTACCCCTGGTCGCCATTTTTTTTGGTGATGATGTTGATGATGCCTGCCAATCCCTCGGCATCGTACTTGGCCGGAGGTGTGGTTATCACTTCGATTCGCTCGATATTGGTGGCGGGCATAGCCTTTAGCACATCAGATGGGTTCCGGGCCATTAGTGCCGATTCCTTACCGTTGATGAGTATCTTGTAGTTGCCACTGCCTTTCAGCTGTATCTTATCGTCGGCATCTACCGATAACATCGGTACTTTGCGCATCATATCCAATGCCGAAAGGGCTTTGCTTTCCGGGTCGGCCAGTACGTCATAGCTTATGCGGTCAACCTCCTGCCTCATCAAGGGGCGGGCCGCGGTTACGGTCACCTCATTAAGCTGTTTATTGCCTGAGGATAGCATCAGTTTGCCCAGGTCTATACTGGCATCGCCTTTTATGTCGATGGTTTTGCTGCGGTAGCCCATAGATACGATGGTAAGCTTATAGGCTTTTGCGGGCAGGTTGGCTAAGGAGAAGGTGCCGTCATCTTTACTTAGGGTGCTTTTTACCGGCGCGTTGGTGGCTGCATCAGCTAATGCAATGGTTGCATAATCCAATGGTTTATTTGCGGCAGAATCTATCACCATGCCTTTAATAGTAATAGGCGCGGTGCTTTGCGCAAAAGACAAAGTGCAGCTTAAACTGGCTATGGCGGCAAGTAAAAATATTCTCATTGTAATAGTTTTGGTTTACAAGACGCACAAAGCTATAGCACCGTTGCACCCAAAAATGCCATTTAACATCTTTTAACTAAATTTTTAGGTAACAGTTTTGATACAAGGTCGCTCATGGGCAAGCAGGGCTGGATCCGGGTGATTATTACAAGCCCATTTTCACGAAATTATTGATAGCGATAAGTAATCTTCTGCGCCCATTGCCCCGGTAATCTAAAAACAAGAAGTGGCCTCCGGCAATCGTCAGTTTCTTTTTATTTGGTGCGTTTGCAAGCTCATCATAAAAAGTATCCACATCTATCGGTCGCGACCAAAAGTCTTTGTCGCTACGGATAATTAGCGTGGGTACCGTGATATCTTTCGCATCCCAATATTTTCGGCCGCCGGCCATATAAAAGCTTTCTTTACGAAACCCTCCCGGCGTTTTAAGCAAATGCTCATCGTTAAAACTCACCGCGCTTTTGGCAAAGGCTTGTATGGTGGCAGAATCTGCCTTGCTGATAGTGTCGGCCTCTGCCAACCCCATCTTCCAGATATCGGCAACTGCCTGCTCGTCGGATTGGCGATAAGCGGAAATGCTATTACTGAATTTAGAGGAATCGGCAGCATCTGCAAAAGCTTCGTTAAATGCCCAGGGAGCTTTTACGCCGTAGAGGCTATTGAGTACGATAAGGTTGGCTACTTTGTCGTTATGTAGGGTAGTATAGTAAGCCGCCCAATGCCCGCCCGCAGCCCAGCCAAACAGGTTTATTTTACCAGCGGGGTTGCCTTGCAGCACATAATTCACTACGGCGTCTATGTCAGAAGCCGCTTCCTGGCAACTGCCCGCAACCAGGGAGGTATCGGCAAGGTTGTAAGCCGGCGCTGTAGAATGTTCCCAGCCGCGTATGTTCATCAGATAAACGGTAAAACCACCAAGTGCGAGCGATTTGGCGAACGAGGCATCCTCTAAATTCAAATCGAAAGAGGTGGTAGCTCCCGTGCCACCATGTATCAGCAGCAGCGGCAGTTTACGGCGCGATGAGTAGGTAGTTTCTACAATTTTGCGCACCTGCAATTGCAACGGGCCGTTGGTTACAAAAAAATCAGTGGTGGTATAGTTGCTTTGGGCCGATGCCGCGCTTAAGGTAAACAGCAACGCGCAGGTAAGCGCTAACGCATAAAATTTACTAAGCATAATACAGCTTAAACTTTAATAGGGCTTTAAAATTATGGGCGACAGGAAATTTACGAGATAAGGTTGTTTACTTTTTCTACCAGTTCGGTAAGGTCGAACGGTTTGTTGATAATGGCATCGCAGCCGTAGCGCAAAAGTTCTGCATCACGGTTGATGTAGGCCGAAAAAATTATAACAGGCACGTTGCCGAATTTGGGATGCGCTTTTATCTGACGGCAAAGCTCGCCGCCGTTAGTGCCCGCTACACGGTAATCCAATATCACCAGGTCGGGTTTAAATTCCTCAACCAAAGGCATTACCTCTTCGCTTTCGCCGGTACTCCTTACCTCAAAATTTTCGTAGGTGAGGGTCTCGTGCACTATGTCCAGAATGTCCTGGTTGTCGTCTAATACTAAAATACGCTTTACCATAAAAGATGTTTAATAAACTACAAAAAGCCCAAAATGGTATTCAAGTATATGATTTTTTTTACCGCTGCATTCAAAAACTACAGATAGCGCAAATATTCGGGGGAAAGGCTGTTCAAAAATAGCATAATTATTTTACATAGTTTAAATTAAAAGAATATGAACGGGGTGTTTCTTATTAATTGTATTATTATTGTTATATATAAAACGTGAAAACAAACCAAAGCCAAGCTGGCAATTTAAACCAGCAAAATTTCTCTGATTTAATGGCACAGGCCCCTGTAGCTATAGGTGTTTTGCGCGGTTTCGAACTGGTTATCGAACTGGCCAACGAACAAATGTTGCAAGTATGGGGCAAAGGCCGGGAGGTTATAGGGATGCCCCTTACCCAGGGCCTGCCCGAAATTGTGGGTCAGCCGTTCATCAGCATCCTGCAGGGCGTTTATGATACGGGTGTTACCTACTACGGTTATGAAGCCAGCGTATTTTTAGTACGCAATAATGTAAAGGGCCAATACTATTTCAATTTTGTTTATCAGCCCATAACGGCACCCGGCGAAGGTATAACGGGCATTATGGTGATAGCAACCGATGTTACCGAGCAAGTAAACTCGCGCCGGAAGCTGCAGGATGCAGAAGAGCGCTTGCGTCTGGCTGCTGAAGCTACCGGCCTGGGCACTTTCGATCTGGATTTGCAAAGCGGGGCCATCATCCACTCTCCGCGACTGGCTGCTATATTCGGTAGGGATAGCTCGCAAAATATCGCCCATAACGAATTGCGCCAGATAATACTACCTGCCGACCTGCACATCCTGATAAAAGCTTTTGATGAAGCCCTGCTTACGGGTATTTATTTTTACGAAGCAAGGGTGGTTTGGCTGGATGCTACTATACATTGGATACGTACTACCGGCAAAATACTTTATAGCGATGCCGGCGTGCCGGTGCGCATGCTGGGAACCGTGCAGGACATAAGCGAGCAAAAGCGCATTATGCAGGACCTAAGCAAAAGCGAAGAAAACCTAAGGTTGGCTACGCAGGCAGCGGAGCTAGGCACCTTTGATATGGACCTGATGAACCAAAGCCTGATTTGGGACAACCGCTGCCGCGAACTGTTCGGCATAGATGATGGCGGGCCGGTAAGTTACGAAACGTCCTTTTTATTAGGGCTGCATCCCGACGACCGCCAAAAAACCGACGATGCGGTTACCCACGCCTTCAACAAAGGCCTTAGCAACGGCGAGTATGATGTAGAGTATCGCACTATAGGCATAACCGATAAACGCCTGCGCTGGGTACGGGCAAAGGGCAAAGTAATGTTTACCGACGAGGAAGTGCCTTACCGCTTCATTGGCACTGTGCTGGATATTACCGAAAGCAAACAGGACGAGATACGCAAGAACGATTTTATTGCCATGGCCAGCCACGAATTGAAAACGCCGCTTACCTCGCTAAAAGCCTATATACAATTACTACTCTCTAAAGCGGTAACCGCCGGCGATGCCTTCCTGATAAATGCCTTGCAGAAATCAGAAAACCAGGTAAACAAAATGACCAAGCTTATCTACGGTTTCCTGGACCTTTCCAAGCTCGAATCGGGTAAATTAACATTGGACAAAAGCGAAACGGACATCAATGGCCTGATAGAAGAGGTGGTGGCCGATTACAGGCCCATCGCCGCAAGCCATATTATTACGTTTGAGGGAGGGCCACTGGTTATTTTAGAGGCCGACCGTGAAAAGATTGGGCAGGTAATCAATAACCTCATTAGCAATGCGGTAAAATATTCGCCCAAAAACACAGCAGTAAAGGTATCGATACAAACACAGGAGGGACGGGTAAAAGTATCTGTGCAGGACCGGGGCATTGGCATTAAGTTAAAAGATCAGCAAAACATCTTCAAACGCTTTTACAGGGTAGAAGACGAAAGCACCAGGGGATTCAGCGGTTTCGGCATAGGGCTTTACCTGTGCGCCGAAATAGTAGAACTGCATCATGGCAAAATAGGCGTAGAAAGCCAGGAAGGGCAAGGAGCCGAGTTCTATTTCATACTGCCGGTGTAACTTCTCCCTTCTCTCATCGTTGTTTCGAGGAGCGGCGCGCGAAACGTGCGGCGACACGACGTGGCAATCATAGCCAAGCAGAGTCCACTACGATTTTCCTGCCGATGATTGCCATGCTATCGCTCGCAAAGACGATGGGTAGTTGAAGACCGCACACAAAAAAAGCCCAAGGCCAATCGCCGTGGGCTTCCCTGCGTAAAAACTCCTTAATTAATATGGGTATGCTTTACCCGGATGCGCTGCTTTCCAGGCCCTGCGGCGTTGCAGCCACGCGGCATGTTTCTTTTTCTGTTCGCGCCTGCGTGCTTCGTTGCCAATAATGTAACCGCCGCCTGCACCTATGGCACCGCCTATTACGGCACCGCCTACGTTGTGGCCAATTAATGCGCCGGCAACGGCACCACCGGCACCACCTATAATAGCGCCCTTACCTTGTTTGCTTAATCCTTTTTTCTGTTGGGCCTCGGCATTAATGCTTAAACCTGAGGTTAATGCCATAATTAGGCCGCCGTATATGAATATCTTTTTCATGGTGATAGTATCTAAATATGGCTTGCTATTACAAATAGCAGGCCACGCTGTTTACATACTATGGGAGTGCTTAAAACGGCTATGGTTTAATGCGCTATTGTAGGAAATGGATAATTGCGTCAGAAAACTGTATAGTTTTCCCTGCATTATTATGGTCGCCGGGCACGGTAGCCATCTGCGCATGCGGTATCAGTTTCTGCAAATCGGCAACGTCGCCATTGGTGGTGTCCTCGGTGCCATCTATCAATAGTACCGGTATCTTCAACTTTGCCAGTTCGGCAGGGCTGGTACTGGGCTGATGCTTTTGCTGTAGGGCAAGCGCCACTTTATCAAAAGGGTTCTTGTTTATCCATACCATCATATCATCAACATCATGCATGCTGGTATCGCCCTCCAGGGCTTTCCATGCGTGTATGCGGCGTTGCCAGTTGGGGTTGGTATAATCGGCACCCATGCCGCCCATTACGGCCTTCTGCACGCGTTTATCCAGCACCATCACGCGCGAGGTAATGATAGAACCGCGCGAGTAACCAATAACATCATACTTTTTTATGCCAAGGCTGGTGACCAAGCCCATCACGTCCTTAGCTTCGGCATCGTTGTTATAGCCAGCATCGGTATGCGGCTTATCAGAGCGGCCATTTCCGCGCATATCCAGTATAATTACCTTATACCCCTGTTTCAGCAGATTGCCGTAAAGCAGGCCGTTCTTCCATCCTTGCGCTGTGCCGGTGAAGCCGTGCAGCATCACCACCGGGAACCCCTCCCCTTTTACTTCATAATAAATTTTGGTGCCATCGAACGATGTGTAATAGCTGCCATCGTTAGCTATTGCCTGTGCATATATTTTTGTGCCGAATGCCAGGCAAAGGGCGAGGATGATTACCTTTTTCATTATTGATGGTTTTTAAACGAATACATTCAATAGCAGCACCCCCGCCAGTCCCACAACCGATACCACCGTTTCCATTACACTCCAGGAGAGGAACGTATCTTTTATAGTGAGGTTGAAATACTCTTTATACAACCAAAAACCGGAATCGTTCACATGCGAGAAAGCCAAACTGCCCGCACCTACAGATAATACCATGAGGTTGCGGTTGATGCTTGGGTCTTTAACGAACAGGGTTGAGACGATGCCTGCCGCCGTTAATCCTGCTACTGTGGCCGAACCCAAACTTATACGGATGATTGCCGCTATCAACCAGCCCAAAAACAAAGGCTGCAGGTTGAGGGCTTTGAGGCTGTTAGCAATTTGGTTGTTGATGCCAGCATCGGTAAGTACATTCTTAAACGCGCCCGAACCACCGATGATTAGCAGGATGAGGGAGATATCCTTAATGGCATCGGTATAAATACCGGCCAACTGGCCCATGTTTTTTTTCTGTTTTATACCGAGTGTGTAGGTGGCTACTATAAGCGCGATAAGCATTACGATGGGCGGGTCGCCTATAAAGGCTATAACTTTGTGCAGGTAGTCTTTATTATCACCAATGAAAGGGAACGCAGCTGTAATGCCCAGTAGCAGCACGGGCAGCAGGGCCGCAAAAAAGCTATTGGCGGCACTTGGCAGTTTTTCCTGCGGTATTTCTTCGGCGCGGAAAGTAGCCAGGGGTTCTGACGGGATGTTCTTGAGGAATTGCGACAATACCGGGCCGGCAACTATAATGGCCGGAATGCCCACAATAAGCCCGTATAACAGCGTAATCCCCATGTTGGCCTGAAACTGCACTACCAATGCCGATGGGGAGGGGTGCGGCGGCAAAAAGCCATGCGTTACCGATAGTGCCGCCAGCATGGGCAAACCAATGTAAACTGCAGGCAGCTTATACTTATACGTTACCGAGAATATCAAAGGTACCATCAACACAAAGCCGATACCGTAAAACAGGGGGATACCCACCACAAACGCAGCGGTTACTAAAGCTAGTTGTATATATTTTGTGCCGAATGCATTTACCAGCACCTCGGCAATTTTTTGCGCCGCGCCGCTGGTGGCCACCAGTTTGCCCAGCATAGCACCCAGGCAAATAATAATGGCCAACTGCCCCAGCGTGTCGCCCAGCCCTTTTTGTACCGAGCCGGCTATCTTACCCAGCGGGATGCCCAGGCACAACCCGGCAGTAATAGATACGATAAGGAAAGCCAAAAACGGGTTTACTTTAGCCCAGCTTACCAGCAATATGAGCAACACGATGCAAAAAAATATGACCAGCATGGATAAATGGTTATTAACAGGTGCATCTAAAGTAACAACATTTATGTAAAAGATGAACAAGGCCTTTTATTTTAGACAGATATTATTAGGTATCTTTAGCTTAGCATGAGAAAAGCATTCATAATGGCACTGCAAAAACTAAAAATATTAAGATGGGTGGCCGCCGTTATTCTACCCACCGCGATAACATTGGGGATGTTGGTGATCTTCAACTATATATATCCCTACCGGATCTATTGGTTGCCTCTTTTTAATTTACATTTTTTGATACACGGAGTTGATTTGATTTTTGTGTACAGTTCTTATGTTCTGCTATGTTGCTCATTGGCCCCCTCTCCAAGAAAGTATGGGATTCTGATAACGTTTACAGGTGGCGCGTTGGTAATGTATGCTGGACTTAGGTCGCTGTGGATACACCAGCAATGGCCAAAAGGGCCGAAAATGATTATTGTAAGCACTTTAATTTTTATCATCATTGGCTTGGCAATAGGCGTTATATTAAGTTTCAAAATATTAAAGAATAAAGGTTGGTCTGTTAACAAAGAGGTTGTTCATGAAAATCAGCGCAACGCACTTGACTTACCGACGTCCTAAATCACAACTATGCAAAAAATATATGCGCTTTTCGTTTTGGTACTCGTTGGCATCAGCGCCTCCGCCCAAACGCCCGATAGCCTGCTGAAACCTTCGCCGGTAAAAACCATCAGTAATAGCCAATATGATGCGCTGATGAAAGGCCAGGATTTGTACCAGATGAGCCTGGTTGCCGACCTGAATGGTTACCCATCGGCACAAAAGGCTTTAAAATACAAGAAAGAGCTCGGCCTTAGCCCTACCCAAATCGCTGCCTTAACCAAAATAAACACCGAGTTACAGCGTAAGAAAATAGAAATGGGTGGCTTTATAGTAACTAACGAAGCTAAGCTGGATGGTCTGTTCCAGTCGAAAAAGGTAAATGATGGGGATATATTATTTTTTGCCAACCGCTACGGATTGTACCTTGGCGAACTGCGCATAGCCATTTTAACTGCGGCTTATAATACCCGGCTGCAGCTTGCGCCGTCGCAAATAGAAAAGCTCAAATCATTCAAAAACGAATAATTGACAATATGCCGTTTGATTTTTTTAATTTAGCGGCTCAATAAATCGTATGAAGATTACATTTGATTTTGAAAAACCGCTGGCAGAGCTTCAGGGGCAGATAGAAAAGGTGCAGCAGGTGGAAGAGAAGAATAAGCTGGATATGAGCGCCACCATTGCCGAACTGGAAGCCAAACTGGAAGCCGCAAAAAAAGAAATATACAGCAACCTTACCGGTTGGCAAAAGGTGCAGATATCGCGCCACCCCGAACGCCCTTACACCCTGCAGTACATAGAGCTGATGTGCGATGATTTCATCGAGATGCATGGCGACCGTACCGTAGGCGACGATAAGGCCATCATCGGCGGCTTTGGCACTTTAAACGGCCAAACCGTAATGTTCATTGGCCACCAAAAGGGCCGTAACACCAAAGAGCGCCAGTACCGCAACTTTGGCATGGCGAATCCAGAGGGTTACCGCAAAGCTTTAAGACTGATGAAAATGGCTGAAAAATTCGGCAAGCCGGTAGTTACGCTGATAGATACCCCCGGCGCATTCCCAGGCCTGGAAGCGGAAGAGCGCGGACAGGGCGAAGCCATAGCCCGCAATTTGCTGGAAATGGCCGTACTGAAAGTACCGGTTATATGCGTAGTTATTGGCGAAGGCGCATCGGGCGGCGCATTGGGCATAGGCATAGGCGATAAAGTAATGATGCTGGATAATAGCTGGTACTCGGTTATTTCGCCGGAGAACTGCTCTACCATCCTGTTTAAAACCTGGGAACACAAGGAGCGTGCAGCAGAAATGCTGAAGCTTACCTCAACTGAGATGCTGAAAAACAAACTCATCGATGGCGTGATAAAAGAACCGCTTGGGGGTGCCCATCAGGATCCGGTTGCTATGGCAGCTACCCTTAAAAAACAACTCCTGAAAGACCTTAAGGTACTTGGCGAACGCAACGTAGATGAACTGGTTGCCGAACGTATAGACAAGTTCTGCAACATGGGCGTAGTGATAGAGGCGTAATTATAGGTGCAGAAATCGAGAGCCAAGAATCAAGAGGAAAAATCGAAGGACAAGATACAAGACAAGGAAGCGGCGTTAAGCCGCTTTTTTTGTTGCCCTTAGTTGAGGTGATAATTTCTATTCCACTGTAAAAAGCCCACAAAAAAAACGACTCCCGAAATATCGGAAGTCGTTTTCAATATCAGTAAAAGCTAAATTATTCGCCTTTTTCTGCGTTTTCTTCGTTAGCAGCAGGTGCTTCTGGTGTAGCTTCTGCAACGGGGGCTTCAGCAACCGGGGCAACCTCGATAGGTGCTTTTGCTTTTGAAGCGCCACCACGACGACGGGTTGCTTTCTTCTCTGGTTTAGCAGCAGTATCATTACCGTAAACAGTGTTGTAATCTACCAGCTCGATGATGGCCATCTCGGCGTTATCGCCCAAACGGTTCTCTAATTTAACTATACGTGTGTAACCACCTGGGCGGTTAGCAATCTTCTCAGCAACTTCGCGGAACAGCATACCAACTACCTCTTTATCCTGCAGGTAGCTAAATACGGTACGGCGTGAGTGCGTAGTATCGCTTTTTGATTTTGTTAATAAAGGTTCAACATAACCGCGCAAAGCTTTTGCTTTTGCTAAGGTTGTTGTAATACGCTTGTGTAGGATAAGCGAAGAGGCCATGTTAGCCAACATCGCTTTGCGGTGGCTGTCGGTGCGGCCTAAATGGTTTACTTTTTTACCGTGTCTCATTTGTTTTTTTGTTATGGCACGTGCATACCGTTGGGCGGCGTGTTATCGTCAAGCCCTCGGAATTATGCCGGGTTAATTATTAGATGTGAGATATGAGATTTGAGATGTGAGACAAAGCTCTCCCCCGCTTCTTTTTACCCCGTTTATTGTAAATAAAAATGTCAGATCCGAAACAGAGCAATCTCATATCTCAAATCTAACATCTCATATCTTATTCTTCGTCTAACTTAAATTTAGCCAGGTTCATACCAAAAGATAAGCCTTTTGATTTTACCAGGTCCTGAATTTCAGTTAAAGATTTCTTACCGAAGTTCCTGAATTTAAGCATATCTGCAACATCGTAAGAAACTAAATCGGCCAGGCTACGGATATCCGCAGCTTTTAAGCAATTCAAAGCACGTACGCTCAGGTCCAAATCAACCAATTCGGTTTTAAGGATCTTACGCATGTGAAGAATTTCTTCGTCAACTTCTTTAGTTTCTTCTTTAGCCTGCGCCTCAAGCATCATGTTCTCGTCAGAGAACAGCATAAAGTGCTGGATAAGGATTTTGGCAGCTTGCTTCAAAGCATCTTCCGGGTGGATAGAACCATCGGTAGAGATATCAAGGATTAGTTTTTCATAATCCGTTTTCTGCTCTACACGGTAGTTTTCAAGCGTGTACTTGACGTTCTTTATCGGGGTGAAGATAGAATCGATAGCTATCACACCTACGTTTGCATCAGGATTTTTGTTTTCCTCGTTAGAGATGTAACCGCGACCTTTAGCAACAGTAAGCTCAACTTCGAGCGTTACCGATGAATCCATGTTACAGATAACAAGGTCAGGGTTCAGTATAGTAAAGTTGTTTGAAAACTTGGTAACATCGCCTGCTTTGAAAGCATCCTGGCCGTTAATGATCACAAATATTTTCTCATTATCGCCCGATTCGCCTGTTTTTTTGAAACGTACTTGTTTCAGGTTCAGGATTATCTCGGTAACATCTTCAACCACGCCTTTGATGGTTGAGAACTCATGCATTACGCCAGAGATACGTACTGATGTAATAGCATAACCTTCTAATGAAGAAAGTAAGATACGACGCAGAGCATTACCAATGGTTACACCGAAGCCTGGTTCTAACGGACGAAACTCAAACGTGCCATCAAAATCATTCGATTTCTGCATGATAACCTTGTCTGGTTTTTGAAATGCTAAAATTGCCATTTATATCTTGGGTTTATTGTTTGTTTAATAATAGATTTGAGATGTGAGATATGAGATGTGAGAATAAAACCGCACCCTCAACATATCCTATAATCCAAACCGCCTATAATTGTAAATGTTATAAACTAAAAATTGAGATATGGGATTTGCGAACCTAATCTCAAATCTCATATCTCCAATCTCATATCTAATTCTTATTTTGAGTACAACTCCACAATAAGGTTTTCCTTAATGTTTTCAGGTATCTCATCGCGGTTAGGGTAGTTTAAGAACTTGCCTGTTAATTCGGCAGCGTTCCACTCCAACCAGCTATATTTGTTAATCTTGCGGCCGGCAACCGAAGTGGTTATGGCTTCAAGAGATTTTGACTTTTCGCGTACTGCGATAACGTCACCTGCCCTTAACTGGTAAGATGCAATGTTTACTACGTTACCGTTTACGGTAATGTGTTTGTGGCCAACCAACTGGCGTGCACCAGAACGGGTAGGCGCAATACCTAAGCGGTAAACTGCGTTATCTAAACGTGCCTCTAAAAATTTCAACAAGTTTTCACCTGTGATACCTTCTTTAGCTGATGCAGTGTGGAATAAGTTTTCAAACTGACGTTCTAATACACCGTAAGTGTACTTAACTTTTTGTTTTTCCATCAACTGTACTGCGTACTCAGATTGCTTTCCTCTTCTTTTAGAAGCACCGTGCATACCTGGTCCGTAGTTTTTTCTTTCCAATGCCTTGTCCGGGCCGAAGATTGGCTCGCGGAACCTACGTGCGATTTTTGATTTTGGGCCTGTATATCTTGCCATTATTTGTGTGTTTTAAAGTATCGTGCAACCTGTAGCTGCCGAATCTTAGCTTTAAAAATTTAGTGAATTAAACTCTTCTACGTTTTGATGGGCGACAACCGTTGTGCGGAAGCGGCGTAATATCCCTGATGGTAGTAACCTCGATACCTGTAGTTTGCAGGGTACGGATAGCGCTTTCGCGGCCAGAACCCGGGCCTTTTACAAATACCTCTACTTTACGCAAGCCTAAATCATAAGCTACTTTACCGCAATCGGCAGCAGCCTGGCCGGCAGCGTAAGGGGTGTTCTTTTTAGAACCCTTGAAACCCATTTTACCTGCCGAAGACCATGAAATAGCCTGGCCGGTTTTGTTGGTAAGGGTAATGATGATGTTGTTGAAAGTTGCATTGATGTGTGCTTCGCCAACTGACTCAACAATAACAATGCGTTTTTTGGTTACTTTTTTAGCTTTAGCCATTTTCTTAATTATTGAGTTAGTGAATTACTGAATTAGTGATTTCTAATTCGGACCCATTAACCATTTGTTATAATTTTATATTCCTAGTGACTTTCAAATAAAGCAGCTGTTAACTAAACTCTACTCTCCGGTCACTAATCACTTACTATTTAGTAGCTTTCTTTTTGTTAGCAACTGTCTTACGTTTACCTTTACGGGTACGTGAGTTGTTTTTGGTGCGCTGGCCACGTAACGGTAAACCTTTACGATGACGGGTACCACGGTAGCAACCGATATCCATTAAACGTTTGATGTTAAGCTGAACTTCCGAACGAAGTGAGCCTTCTACCTTTATCTGATCGTTGATGATGGTACGGATGGCAGTCAACTGCTCATCATTCCATTCCTGAACTTTAACGCTCTCATCAATACCTGCTTGTTTCAAAATTTCCGCTGCAGTAGAGCGTCCTATTCCGTAGATGTAAGTTAAACCTATTACACCTCTTTTGTTTTTTGGTAAATCAATACCTGAAATCCTTGCCATGTTTGTTGTTTTGTTTTACGTAATACCGAACGGCGGGCCACCGTTGTACGGACTATTACACTTGTCTTTTATTATCCCTGACGCTGTTTGTATTTAGGATTCTTTTTGTTTATCACATAAAGTTTCCCGTTACGGCGGATGATTTTGCAATCAGCGCTGCGTTTTTTAATGGATGCTCTAACTTTCATCTCGTTTATTATTTATATCTGTAGGTTATTCTTCCTTTTGTTAAATCATACGGGCTCATCTCCAGTTTTACCCTGTCGCCAGGAAGGATTTTAATGTAGTGCATACGCATTTTGCCCGATATATGCGCAATAATCTCGTGGCCGTTTTCAAGTTCAACTCTAAACATCGCATTGGATAATGCTTCGCGAATTGTACCATCTTGCTCAATCGAGGATTGTTTTGCCATATTTTACTGATTATTACTTAATTATCTGCCCCCAAAACGGGATGCAAAATTAATAAAAATATTTTAATTATTATTTTTATTTTTCAAAACTTCGTCAATGTACGAAAACGTCGATAAAACGTCTGGTTGTCCTTTTTTTACGGCTACCGTATGCTCGTAATGTGCGGATGGTTTTTTGTCGCTGGTTGATACGGTCCAGCCATCGTCCCAAAACTTAACGCCGGCGCGGCCTGCGTTAATCATTGGCTCAATAGCAATTACCATCCCCTCTTCCAGTTTAATCCCGGAACCGCGTTTGCCGTAATTAGGTACCTCAGGCTTCTCGTGCAGGCGCGTGCCTACACCGTGGCCAACCAGTTCACGTACTACACCAAACCCATTCTTTTCGGCGTGCTCTTGCACCGCGTGGCCTATATCGCCAATACGCATGCCTGCTACGGCCTTAGCTACGCCCAAATCCAAACACTCGCGGGTTACGCGCATCAGTTTTTGCGTTTTCTCGTCAACCTCGCCAATAGCAAATGTAAACGCCGAATCGCCGTAGTATTTATTCAATACCACACCGCAATCAACTGATACCAGGTCGCCCTCAACCAAAGGTTTTTTTCCAGGGAAGCCATGTACCACCTGATCGTTAAGCGAAATGCATAAAGAATAGGGGAAACCGTTATAGTTTAAAAATGCCGGAACCCCACCGTTGTCGCGGATAAAGGTTTCGGCAAGTTTATTTAATTCGAGGGTTGTAACACCGGGGCCTATAACCTTAGCTATTTCCCCGTGTGTTTTAGAAACAAGTAACGAACTTTCTCTTATCAGCTCTATTTGTTCAACAGACTTATAAATGATTTTCGACATGCTGTATATTAGATAGCAGTGGGCGTAGTACCTGCAGCTGTAGGCACGCCTGAACGACCTTTGATCCTGCCAGTCTTCATCAACCCATCGTAATGACGCATCAATAAATGGCTTTCTATCTGCTGTAAAGTATCTAACACAACACCTACAAGGATAATGAGCGACGTGCCGCCAAAGAACCTTGCAAACAAGCTGCTTACTCCTACCATACTAGCCAACGACGGTATAACCGCTACGATGGCCAAAAAGATAGAACCCGGCAATGTTATCTTAGATATAACCTCATCTATGAAAGTAGTGGTAGCATTACCTGGTGCAACACCCGGTATAAAGCCGCCGTTCTTTTTCATATCATCGCTCATTTGCTTAGGGTTAACCGTAATAGCAGTATAGAAATACGTGAACAGAATGATCAGTATAGCAAATACCAGGTTATGCTCCCATGAGTTGATATTAGATAATGCTATCAATATGCCGTTTGATGCAGCGTTAGGGAAAAACTGGGCAACAGTAGCCGGGATGAACATCAATGCCTGGGCAAAGATGATTGGCATTACGCCCGCAGCATTTACCTTTAAAGGTATATACTGGCGTACGCCGCCGTACTGTTTGTTACCTACGATACGTTTTGCGTATTGCACGGCAATTTTACGTGTACCCTGTACGATGAGGATGGTAAACATCACCACGCCCAAAAGCGCTACAATTTCCACGATGAAGGTAATCAAACCACCCGGGCCGCTGGTACGTGACTGGAACTCGGTAGCGAATGCTGCAGGCAGCTGCGCTATGATACCCGTCATGATGATAAGCGATATACCGTTACCAATACCTTTATCGGTGATTTTCTCGCCCAGCCACATTACAAATAGAGTACCTGCAGTTAACACGAATACGTTAAGTACAATAAAGTACGGGTTAGGTATAAGTGGTTCGCCGGTAATCTGCGATTTAAGATAACCGATAGCCTGCAAAGCAGTAATTGCTATGGTTAGATAACGGGTCATCTGGTTTAGCTTGTTACGGCCGCTTTCACCCTCTTTTTGCATTTTAGTAACGGCAGGCACCGCTATGCCTAAAAGTTGCACCACGATAGAGGCCGAAATGTAAGGCATTACGCCCAACGCAAAGATGGACGAACGTGAGAACGAACCTCCTGCAAACATATTAAGCAAGCCTACAAGGCCCTCTTTTGCTTTAGCAGTATCAAGCGTTGCTGCGTTTACGCCAGGCAACACTATAAACGAACCAATACGATATATTAAAAGAAATAAGAGTGTGTTTTGTATACGCACTCTTAGATCCTCAATTTTCCAGATATTGGATAATGTGGTGAAAAATTTCTTCATCGAAAATTATAACTTTACAATGGTTCCGCCGGCTGCTTCGATAGCTTTTTGTGCAGTAGCAGTAAATGCATGTGCTGTAACTTCTAACTTGGCTTTAAGTTCGCCACGGCCTAAAATCTTAATCAGGTCGTTACGTGATGCCAAACCGTGTTCTTTCAATATATCGAAGTTAACTGTTGATAACGAATATTTTTCAGTTAACGCTTGCAATACATCAAGGTTTACACCAACATACTCTACGCGGTTAGGGTTTTTAAAACCAACCTTAGGTACACGGCGCTGCAATGGCATCTGGCCACCTTCGAAACCTACCTTGGTAGATGTACCCGAACGTGAACCCGCACCTTTGTGGCCACGGGTTGATGTACCGCCACGGCCACTACCTGTACCACGGCCAATTCTTTTTCTATTTTTAGTAGAACCTTCTGCAGGTTTAAGATTACTTAAATTCATGATATTAAATATTTTCTACCGCTACCAGGTGGTTTACTTTACGTACCATACCTATAATAGCTGCAGTGGCTTCAACTTCCACACTGTGGTTAATTTTTTTAAGGCCAAGGGCCTCAACAGTTTTTTTCTGGCGCTCGGTTCTGTCGATAACGCTCTTTATCTGTGTGATCTTAATTTTCGACATGGCTGATTATCCGTTAAATACTTTACCTAAACTGATACCGCGCTGTTGAGCCACCGTGTGCGCATCGCGTAATTGCGATAATGCAGATACGGTTGCCTTAACCACGTTGTGCGGGTTTGACGATCCTTTTGATTTTGCCAATACGTTGTGCACGCCGGCACTCTCTAACACAGCACGCATCGCGCCACCTGCTATTACGCCGGTACCGTTTGCTGCTGGTTTGATGTAAACGAAACCACCGCTGAATTTACCTATCTGATCGTGAGGGATAGTGTTGTTGATGATTGGAACCTTTACCAGGTTCTTCTTAGCATCATCTATACCCTTTGCAATTGCTTCGGTAACCTCTTTTGCTTTACCCAAACCGTAACCTACAACACCGTTTTCATCGCCTACTACTACGATAGCAGAAAAGCTGAATGTACGGCCACCTTTGGTTACTTTGGCTACACGTTGTATGCTTACCAGGCGATCTTTTAATTCGATCTCGCTGGTTTTTACTCTTTTTATGTTGATTGTTGACATTTCCTGTTTCGATTAAAAGTTTAAACCACCTTCACGTGCGCCTTCAGCCAGTGATTTAACACGGCCGTGGTACAAATAACCATTCCTGTCAAACACTACATCTACGATACCTGCAGCGATAGCTTTCTCAGCTACCAATTTGCCTACAGCTACTGATTGATCTGACTTAGTAGAGCCGCTTGCAACAAAATCTTTCGATAATGAAGATGCTGATACTAAGGTTTTGCCACTAACGTCGTCAATAATTTGAGCGTAGATGCCTTTGTTGCTTCTGAAAACAGATAAGCGAGGGCGTGCTGTCGATCCTGAAAGGCGTTTACGTATGCCTTTTTTAATCCTGTCTCTTCTTGATAATTTCATGGCGCTTATTTTTTAGATGCTGATTTACCTGCTTTTCTTCTCAATACTTCGCCAACAAACTTGATACCTTTACCTTTGTAAGGCTCTGGCGTACGTAACGAGCGGATTTTCGCTGCTACCTGGCCAATCAATTGTTTATCGTTAGATTCCAGGATGATGGTTGGGTTCTTACCCTTATCAGCAGTGGTTGTAACTTTAATTTCTTGCGGCAATTCAAATACGTAGTGGTGAGAATAACCCAGCACCAGATCTAAAGTGTTGCCTGTGTTTGTTGCACGGTAACCCACACCTACTAATTCTTGCTGAATTTTGTAGCCTTCGGTTACGCCAACAACCATGTTGTTTAACAACGAGCGGTACAAACCGTGCAACGCTTTGTGGCGTTTTTGGTCTGACGGGCGTTTAACCAATAACTGGTCGCCTTCTTGCTCAATGATGATATCTCTATCAACTGCCTGTTGCAATTCGCCTTTAGGGCCTTTTACGGTAACTACATTTTCTGCAGATACGGTAACAGTTACGCCGGCGGTTATTGCTATAGGTGCTTTTCCTATTCTTGACATTGCTTAATTTCCTCCTATTAATATACGTAGCATAAAACTTCGCCACCCACATTCTGGGTACGAGCTTCTTTATCGGTCATTACACCTTTAGAAGTCGATAAGATGGCGATACCTAAACCATTTAATACACGCGGCAGGGTATCCATACCGGCGTATTTCCTCAAACCTGGTTTACTAATACGAGAAATGCTGCGTATAGCAGAAATCTTAGTTATCGGGTGGTACTTCAAAGCAACTTTGATGCTGCCTTGAGGGCCGTTGTCCTCAAACTTAAAATTAGCAATGTAACCTTTTTCGAAAAGCACTTTAGTGATTTCCTTTTTCAGATTTGATGCAGGAATTTCAACAACCCTATGGTTGGCTTTAATAGCATTCCTTACTCTTGTAAGATAATCTGCGATTGGATCTGTATTCATTTTTATTGATTATGATGGTGGTTTCCTTCCCGTAACATCCGGGGCGACCTTCCATCGGTTAATTCGTTTTAAAATTCGAGCCGCAAAGGTACAAAAAAATTCAAAACATATTGTTGTATGTTTTGAATTTACCTTGACTCGTATTTTACCTGGTATTTACCAGCTTGCTTTCTTTACTCCTGGTATTTTGCCATCCAGTGCCATCTCGCGGAATGTTACGCGCGAAATACCAAACTGACGCATATAACCACGTGGGCGGCCAGTTAACTTGCAACGGTTGTGCAATTTTACCGGTGATGATGCTTTAGGTAGTTTATCTAAACCCTGAAAATCGCCGGCTGCTTTAAGTGCTGCTCTTTTTTCAGCATATTTTGCTACTAATTTAGCACGTTTTACTTCGCGTGCTTTTACGCCTTCTTTAGCCATTGTTGATTGGTGTTTGATTTTTAAATGGTAAACCAAATTGCTTTAGTAACTCCAATGCTTCAACATCGTTGGCAGCAGAGGTTACGAAGGTAATATCCATACCTTGTATCTTGTTGATCTTATCGATATTTATCTCCGGGAAGATAATCTGCTCGGTAATACCTAAAGTATAGTTACCGCGGCCATCGAAGCCTTTATCATTGATACCTTTGAAATCGCGGATACGTGGCAGGGCCACAGAGATCAAACGATCTAAAAATTCGTACATGGTGTTATCGCGCAGAGTTACACGCACGCCAACAGGCATATTTTTACGTAATTTAAAGTTCGAGATATCTTTCTTAGATTTTGAAGATACCGCTAGCTGACCGGTGATGGTAGTAAGCTCGGTGATGGTGTTCTCGATCAATTTCTTATCGGTAGTAGCACCGCCAACGCCCTGGTTAATTGCTATTTTAAGCAATTTAGGCACCTGCATTACGCTTTTGTACTGAAATTTCTCTTTCAGTGCGCCGCGAACATCGTCCTTATATTTGGTTTTTAACCTTGGTACGTAAGTCATTATTTAATTTCCTCCCCTGATTTTTTAGAAACCCTAACCAGTTTGCCGGAATCGTTCAATTTACGGCCAACGCGGGTAGTTTTTCCGGTTTTTGGTTCAACCAGCGCCAGGTTCGAAATATGGATAGCAGCTTCCTGCTTCAATATACCGCCATTAGGGTTGGCTGCATTAGGCTTGGTGTGTTTAGATACCATATTGGCACCTTCTACAATAGCCCTGTTTTTGTCTATTATTACTTCAACTATCTTACCTTGCGAACCTTTAGAGTCGCCGGCAATAACCTTTACTAAATCGCCCTTACGGATTTTCAATTTAGCCGGTTTTGTTACTTTCTTTTCCATATTATAATACCTCCGGTGCTAATGATACAATTTTCATAAATTGTTTTTCACGCAGTTCCCTGGCAACAGGGCCAAAGATACGTGTGCCCCTTGGCTCATCCTGGTTGTTTAATAACACGGCTGCGTTATCGTCGAAACGGATGTATGAACCATCTTTCCTGCGGATCTCTTTCTTGGTTCTTACCACTACGGCTTTAGATACGGTACCTTTTTTTACGTTACCCGACGGGATAGCGCTTTTTACGGTTACTACGATCTTATCACCGATAGAAGCGTATCTTTTACCTGTACCGCCCAATACGCGTATCACTAAAACTTCTTTAGCTCCGCTGTTATCGGCTACATTTAATCTTGATTCCTGCTGTACCATGTTATTTAGCCCTTTCTAAAATTTGAACTAATCTCCAGTTTTTGTTCTTACTCAGCGGACGAGTTTCCATAATCAATACGGTATCACCAACACCGCATGTGTTAGTTTCGTCATGAGCCATAAATTTGGTAGTTTTCTTTACGAACTTACCATAGATGGGGTGCTTCACCTTCCGCTCTACAGCAACTACAATAGACTTTTCCATCTTATTGCTTACTACCAGGCCGGTACGTGTTTTTCTTAAATTTCTTTCCATTGTTTTCCGACGCTTAAAATTAATTAGAAGCCGACGCAGCTTTACGCTTTGTTATTTCAGTGTTTAAACGAGCAATCTCCTTGCGCACTTTAGTAATGCGGGTTGGATTTTCGATAGCCGAAACCGCGTGAGCAAATTTCAGTTTAGTCAGTTGACCTTTTTCCTCGCCGAGCTTCGCCGCTAATTCTTCGGTAGTAAGCCCTATAATTTCTGAGTTCTTCATTTTCTTATTGTTTGTTGTAATGTTGGAATGTATTAATGTTGTAATGTTTCTTTTTGGGTTGAAAAGTCATTTCAACTTTGCAACATTCAACCTTACAACCTTTCAACTCCGCGTTTATGCCTCTACGTAATCCCTACGTGTTACAAATCTGGTTTGCACCGGTAATTTCTGTGCAGCAAGGCGCAATGCCTCTTTGGCAACCTCCAAGGGTACACCTTCTGCTTCAAATATCATCCTGCCCGGGCGTACAACTGCTACCCAATACTCGGGAGCACCTTTACCTTTACCCATACGTACCTCTGCTGGTTTCTTGGTTACAGGCTTATCAGGGAATATCCTGATCCACACCTGGCCTTCACGTTTCATGAAACGTGTTACAGCGATACGTGCAGACTCGATCTGGCGGCTGGTAATCCAGGCTGCTTCGAGTGATTTTATACCGAAAGATCCGAATGAAAGCTCGGTGCCACGACTGGCTAACCCTTTCATCCTGCCTTTTTGCATCTTTCTGAACTTCGTTCTTTTTGGCTGTAGCATTTTATTAAGCTTTTATATCCGTCACGGATATGTCTTTTCTAACCTTATTGTTAATATTATCTCCTTGGGCCACCCGGGCGGTTACCACCACCCTGGCCACCACCTGGGCGGTTGTTACCACCCTGGCCGCCACCGCCTCTGCGGTCGCCACCTGGGCCTGGTTTACGATCGCCACGGCGTTCGCCGCCACGTTCGCCACCTCTTGCACCATCACGGCCGCCGAAACCGGCTGCACCTTCTGGCCTGCCACCTTTACCGCTTGCGCTGCTTGTACCGCCAATGTTTGGAGACAGATCGCGTTTGCCGTAAACTTCGCCTTTGCAAATCCAAACCTTAACACCTATTTTACCATAGGTAGTTAATGCTTCTGCCAAAGCGTAATCGATATCGGCACGGAAAGTGTGCAATGGTATGCGTCCTTCTTTGTACTGCTCGGTACGGGCCATCTCGGCGCCGCCCAAACGGCCGCTGGTCATTACTTTGATACCTTCGGCACCCATCCTCATGGTAGATGCGATAGTAGTTTTCATGGCACGGCGGAAAGAGATACGTGCTTCAAGCTGTTTAGCAATACCTTCGGCAACTAACTGAGCATCAAGCTCAGGGCGTTTTATTTCGAAGATGTTGATCTGAACATCTTTTTTGGTTAATTTCTTTAGCTCTTCTTTGATCTTATCAACCTCGGCACCGCCTTTACCAATCACAATACCCGGACGGGCAGTGTGGATGGTTACAGTGATGCGTTTTAAAGTACGTTCTATAACAACTTTAGATACACCACCTTTGTTGATACGAGCTGATAAGTATTTGCGGATCTTTTCGTCTTCAACTAATTTGTCGGCATAGTGATTTCCACCGAACCAATTAGAATCCCAACCGCGGATGATCCCTAACCTGTTACCTATTGGATGTGCTTTTTGTCCCATTTCAAATTAGTTGTTATCGTTTTTACTATCCACAATCAGTGTTACATGGTTAGAGCGTTTGCGTATGCGGTAACCCCTTCCTTGCGGAGCCGGGCGTAACCTCTTAAGCTGACGGCCACCACCTACTGATACTTCTTTCACAAACAGGTTGCTATCTTCAATACGTTTGTCTTCGTTTTTTGCTTCCCAGTTTTTGATGGCTGATAACAAAAGCTTCTCTACACGTATCGCTGCTTCCTTATTGGTGAATTTTAAGATGTTTAAAGCTTTGCTTACTTCAACACCACGTATCAGGTCAACCACCAAACGCATTTTGCGCGGTGAAGTTGGGCAGTTCTGTAACTTGGCAATAGACGAGCCACCCACAACGAGTTTCGCAGCTTCTTTTTGTTGCCTGATCTGTACAGACCTTTTAATTTTTGTTGTTGCTTCCATTGCCTGTTATTTTTTCTTTTCTGCGTGACCGCGGAATGTGCGGGTTGGAGCAAATTCGCCCAACTTGTGACCAACCATGTTTTCTGTTACGTACACAGGGATAAACTTATTACCGTTGTGTACTGCGAATGTATGACCAACGAAATCAGGAGAGATCATGCTACGGCGCGACCATGTTTTAACAACTGATTTTTTACTAGAATCATTCAAGGTAAGAACTTTTCTTTCCAGGTTATGATCTATGTAAGGTCCTTTTTTAATTGAACGTGCCATTATTATTTCTTCCTTCTTTCAATGATATAACGATCAGACCCTTTTTTCTTGTCACGAGTTTTGTAGCCTTTAGCTAACAAACCTTTACGTGAGCGCGGATGGCCACCCGAAGCACGGCCTTCACCACCACCCATAGGGTGATCTACCGGGTTCATGGCAACACCACGAACGCGAGGACGACGACCTAACCAACGTTTGCGGCCGGCTTTACCTAATACGGCGTTTGCCCTTTCGGCATTAGAAACCGAGCCTATAGTTGCAAGGCAGGTAGCCAGTATCATGCGGGTTTCGCCAGAAGGCAATTTGATGATGGCGTATTTACCATCACGTGCAGATAACTGTGCGTAGGTACCGGCACTGCGTGCTATGATACCACCCTGACCAGGGTTAAGCTCGATGTTATGGATAATAGAACCTAAAGGGATGTTCTTAAGGGGCATTGTGTTGCCAACCTCAGGAGCAGCGCCTTCGCCAGATACTACAGTTTGTCCAACTGTTAAACCTGTAGGGGCTATCATATATCGTTTCTCACCATCAACAAAGTGTAGCAAAGCTATACGTGCCGAACGGTTTGGATCGTATTCAATTGTTGCAACTTTTGCAGGGATGTTAAACTTGTTACGTTTAAAATCAATTAACCTGTATGCTTGCTTGTGCCCACCGCCTAAATAGCGCATGGTCATCTTACCATCGTGGTTACGGCCGCCTGACCTTGTATTTACTGATACAACCAACGACTTTTCAGGAACATTTGTTGTAATATCTGAGTTAGATACATCAACTCTGAAGCGGGTACCCGGCGTAACCGGTTTAAATCTCTTTACTGCCATCTTCTTATTATATATTGCTGTAAAAATCTATTGTTTCACCATCTTTCAGCGTAATGATGGCCTTTTTGTAAGTAGCGGCGCGGCCAGATACTGCACCTGCTTTTGTGTTGCGGGTTTTGAGTTTGCCTGCGTATTTCATTGTGTTAACTGCTGTAACGTTAACACCATACATAGCCTCAATAGCGCCTTTGATCTGAATTTTGTTGGCCCTGGGATCAACCTTGAAAGCGTAGCGATTAAGCTTCTCAGTTAATTGAGCAACCTTTTCAGTAAGTAAGGGTTTCTTTAAAATTTCCATAATTACTTAGCTAATGCTTCCTCCAAAGTTTTAACAGCACCTGTAGTAAGGATAAGTTTGCCGGCGTTCAATACATCGTAAGTATTGATGTCGGTAACGTTTATTACCTTAGTTTTCTTCAGGTTCCTGCTTGATAAATACACATTGTTATTTTCCACACCTGCAAGTACCAATAACGTTTTATCGTTAGTTACATTCAGGTCGGCTTCCATCTGGATATAAGTTTTGGTTTTGATAGCATCGAAGTTGAAATCTTCCAATACCAAAATGTTATTATCCTTTGCTTTGTATGATAAGGCAGAGTTACGCGCCAATGATTTAAGCTTTTTGTTCAGCTTAAAGCTATAATCGCGTGGCTGCGGACCGAAAACACGACCACCACCATTAAACAATGGCGATTTGATGCTACCGGCACGGGCGCCGCCTGTACCTTTTTGTTTATGTAATTTGCGGGTACTACCTGCAATTTCATTACGTTGTTTTGATTTGTGCGTACCCTGGCGCTGGTTAGCTAAGAACTGCTTTACATCTAAGTAAATAGCATGATCGTTGGGCTCTACACCGAATACGGATTCAGGCAGCTGCACCTTGGCACCCGTTTCTTTACCTGATAGATTTAATACGTTGATTTCCATCTTATTTATCCAATATTACGAATGAACCCTTAGCTCCTGGGATGGAACCCTTAACTACGATTAGGTTTTGCTCGCTAAATACTTTAACAACCTGAAGGTTTTGTACTTTAACGCGAACGTTACCCATTTGACCAGCCATACGCATACCTTTAAATACACGTGAAGGCCAAGAAGAAGCTCCTAATGAACCCGGTGCACGTAAACGATTGTGCTGACCGTGAGTTTGCATACCCACACCACCAAAACCGTGACGCTTTACCACACCCTGAAAACCTTTACCTTTTGAAGTACCAACTACATCAACAAAATCACCGATTTCAAAAATATCTACGGTAACAGTGTCACCAAGAGCTTTTTCATCCGTGAAAGTTTTGAATTCTACAAGCTTACGCTTAGGAGTAGTGCCGGCTTTTTCAAAATGGCCTTTTAGAGGTGCGGAGGTGTTTTTCTCCTTCTTTTCGCCATACGCTAACTGAACAGCAGCGTATCCGTCTGTATCTACAGACCTGACCTGAGTTACTACGCAAGGGCCAGCTTCGATTACAGTGCAGGGGATATTTTTCCCTGTTTCATCGAAAATGCTGGTCATTCCTACTTTTTTACCAATTATTCCTGACATTTTCTATATTTTATTAGTGCCCATCGAAGCAGTAGGGCTTCGTTCAAGGCATATGATTTCCCCTTAAGGGACGGCAAAGATAGGAATTTTGTATTAATTGTCAAATACTTAGCAAGTTATTTTTAAATAATTATTTGGTAGTACAAAAATCACTTTGCAAGGGTCACATAGCATGCTTAATTATCCTCATTTTCAATTAACTTTAACTGCAAACACATTATCTTAAACCGACGAAATCATAAGAGGAGGTTCAATCAGCGAAAGGTTAGGCCAGTAATTTTCGGCGTGATAATGGAAAAACTCTTATTGAAGTTTTATCTTTAGTGCATGAAACGCCTTTACACCTTATTTATACTCATTACTGTTGCAAAAGTAGCGTTTGCGCAGTCCTCTGTTAGCGAAGAACCTCCGCATGCCGATACTATAAAAAAAGGCAGCCAGGTTTTTATAGCCATAGAACAGGCACCATCATTCCCCGGTGGCGATCTTGGTTTTAAAAAATACATTCAATATGTGATGAGGGTGCCCGAAATTGCAAAATTAATTGGCGTTACCGGTAGAGTAAGAGTCAGTTTCACCGTTGCAAAAGATGGTACTGTAACAGATGTAAAAGCACTTGATACTATTGGCTCCGGCTGCGAACAGGAAGCCGTAAGAATAATCTTATCCTCTCCCAGGTGGCGACCGGGAATACAAAACAGCGTCCCGGTGGACGTGAAGTTTGTAGTGCCCATTGTGTTTTCCATGCCAAAAAACATTGTTGCGTTCGACGCTCTGAAACAGTCAGAGTATGGTTTTATCTTTGAAGTAAAGGGCAAACTACTTACGATAAAAGAAGCTGAAACCATTTTTGGGGCATTTGTGCCATCGGCAGATGTAGACATAGCCCTACCCTACGACACCAATAATAACCCGGAATTTTTAATGCCTGATAAAAAGGGAGTATATCTGGTAAAAATGAAAAACTAAGTCAATAACATTTAATACTGTTGATATGAATAACAATGAGCTAAATAACGAGGAAGAAAGTCTCCGTATGGAAAATGAGTTCCTCCACCTGAAACTGAAGGCGGAATTTGGATCCGATTCTTTCAGCAGCGGCAACCTCAATCCGGAAATGGAGAATATGTTCCTGAAGAACATCATGGCCTTTGAGAACAACTATGCGGCGAACAAGCGAACTACCGTCTTCGAGATATTGGGCCAGCCCGATTTTAAGCCAGCCGATGAACTGAACGACGCAGAACTGGATAAGGCTTTGGAAGAGGTAAATGCCCTGCTGTTTTCAAAAAATATGGTGGTTGATTTTAGCGGAGAGTATGAAAACCGCATCAAATACACCTTTATTGTAGAAGAGTTATTCGACAAGGAAACGGACGATATGCAGGTGCCGGGCATGATAAGCCATTTCCACTACGAGGAATATCACCCCAATCACCAACTGGATATTGAAAGCCGCGCCGAAGAATTTATATCCGGTTGGTTTAAGCGCGACCCAAAAGGAGCCTGGTGCCTGGCAGATGAATTTGTTTTGGCTGGTGGAGTTGCTATAAATAAAGAAGCGTTATCGGAAAGGCTTAAAAGCATATTCGATTCATATACAGCATTTACCGATACCGATTATACTATCGCCAAAATCGACTTTGAATTTAAAACCGAAACGGGCATGGGCTACGCCGAGGGTTTCGTAAAATACAACGCGGTTTTAGAAAATGGCGAGCAAGTAGTCGTTAAAGGGCCGTTTAAGCTATATCTTTCTTGTGAGTATGGATGGTGGGCAATCTTCCACATCGTGTTCCCGGGGTTTAAGTAAGAGGTTCGTCCTCAATAATGATTGCGGCATTGGATGACATACAGTGCCGCAATCTCATATTATTCTACTCCATCAACCTCCGTATCAACTCCGCGCTCTGCTTATTGCCTTCCTCCAGCCTCCCCTTAAAAAAGGCCTGCACCTCGTTGAAGTGTTTCTTGTAGCCTTCCATATCGCCGTAGCCAATTATTGCGCTCCATTCCCTTACTGCCGAGTGGAACTCCAGATCGTCGCCGCGGATGGTTTTATCGTATAGGGCAGTCAGGATCGATTCTTCCAGTAGCTCCTCGTTCTTAAACAGGTATTCGGCAATGCCCAGGCGCAGCCTGAAAGGCGGGGTTTGGCAGATAAGGTTATCGTAAGGGTTTACGCCCAGATGGTACCAGGCATCAACCATGCTTAATATACTCAAATGTGAGTTTGGTTTTTGGTGCCCTGCGTCTTTAGCTAATGAAAATTCCTGCATAACCTTATCATTAAACATAATAGGCTTACGGCTCTCATGGAAAACAAAATCGCGCGCACGGTAAAGCCGCTCGCGGAACTCGGCCTCCTCCTCTTTTATCATCAGTTTGAACAACTCCGATTCGGAATTGGCGTATTGCTTTACCTGCTGCCGCGCGTATGGGTTTAATATGGCCAGCCCTGCGTACACGTGCGCCTTGTAGCTGAAGATGCGCAGCGTGGTCAATATTTTTACATTATCGATGCCTCCAACGTACGAGGCATTTTCCCAAGGGAAAAAACCTGCCGATTTCCAAGCGGTACCCATGCTCTCGAAACCAACGTGCGTTACGGCCTGCGTATCGGCCACTATTTTATCATGTTCGTGGTAATCGGCAATTTCTACAATGTCGGTTTCCACGGCGGTAAATAAATCGAACATTTGTTGGTAAGAGTCGCCTGCATGCCTGTGGGGTATCAGGATAAGCTTTTGCCCTTTCGGCTGGAAGCCCGGCCCATGCATGGCATGGAAGGTAATAATCTGCGCATCTCCCGGTAAATATTTTTCGAATACGGCAATCTCCGGGTGCTTTACGGACGTTTGCCCGGCCACTATTGCGCCGTATTTGGTAGATGGCCCATACAACGCCACCACCTGCTCCAGTTTATCTGCCTCTACCGAATAGATAATAAGGTCGCTTACGCGCGATACATCCTTACCGTCATCCATCAGCTTTATGCCCAATGGCCGTAGCTCCTCTTCCAAACGTTCGCGGTTGGCGGGTAGGTCGCAACCGCAAACCTCGTAGCCTGCCCTGGCAAATGCCTTGGCGTACAATCGCCCCATATCACCCAATCCAATAAACCCTATATGCATCTTACAAATAAAAGGCCTAATATATGCTTTTGCTATTTACACGCAATTAGCAAAAGTTTCCATCTTTTTTATATTTTTAAGATGTGAATTTAGCTATCAGGCAAAATCGGGCCAATTACAGCCAAATAATACCTTAAAATTAATTTTACAAACTTTAGGTTACATTTTCCCGTTTAAAGGCTGTACGCCTTTTTGAATAAAACTTGTTTCCCCCGATATACACGTTATATGATAAAGCTTCCGAAAATAACCGTAATTATTTCCACATTGCTTTTTATAGGTATTGCGGCCAGCGGCTACGCACAGGATACTGTAAAAAAAGCAAAGCCTGTGGTTGTTAAACCTGTTGCCGGGCAGGCCGCAACACTGAAGTCCATAGTAAAGCAACCGTCTGTCGGTATCAAGCCGAAATACACTGCAGCAAAAACTGCCGTTAGTACGCCTGGCCAAACGCCGGCAACTACCGGCGCTGCTACCGTTAAACCAATACCGCAGTACATCCCGGATAACCCTGCCCTGCTGAACGATAAAAGCCTGAATGGGCAATACCAATATCTGCTTACCAAAGTTTACCATTACCAGCAGCCATTGATAATGGCTCTTTGGAAAAACTATTCGGATACGCTTAACGCCACCCGCCGCAAGCTTACCGAAGCCAGCACTAAACTAAGGGTGCAAACGCAAAAAGCGGATTCGTTGCTAGCTGATATTACGGCTAAGGACCAGAACCTATCTACTTCCAACGCGAAGGCGGATAGCGTAAGCCTGCTGGGTATGCCGCTTACCAAAGCCACTTACAACTTGATAATGTGGGGATTGGTAGTTGGCTTTGGCGCAATTGCCATTATCGTTATAGCCAGTTCGGGCGCGCATCGCCGCGAGGCCAATTACCGCAGCAAGCTTTATAACGAGCTGGAGGAGGATTACAAAACCTACAAAGCGAAAGCCAACGAAAAAGAAAAGAAACTTGCCCGCGAATTGCAAACCGAACGCAATAAACTAGATGAGTTGTTGGGTAAAGGCTAAGTCCCCCCAGCCGTTGAAAAGTAGTAATGTGATTTATAGATGAAAGCTTATCTCTTCGGCTGGAATCCGTTAAAATTTGCCTGGGCAGATATGGACGAGGATATTCAAACGCTCAAATTAACCGGCAAACTGGTTGACAACTGGAGTGTTGCCAGCCATAAAGCAATCCAACCCGGCGATAGGGCCTATATCGTAAGGCTTGGCGTTGAACCAAAAGGCATCTTCGCTTCGGGTACCATCTCGTCAGAACCATACATTGCTTTCCGTAAAGGCAGGCACTATCACCGGATAGAAATCAGCATCGATACTCTATTGAACCCTGCTAAAGAGCTTATCCTCACCATGGACATCCTGAAAACCGGCAATCTTGCCCAGCAAAACTGGTCGCCGCAGGCATCGGGAATCTCTATTCGCTCCGAACTGATTGATGAGCTGGAAGGCGTTTGGCAGGATTTCCTGCATCCCTAGCCATGTCGTAAAATCGCCACTTAAAGGTCGTTTTTACACGCTACCACGGTTGTTGTTTTTATATACCTTTGACATAACAAACCAAAAAAAACATTATGGCAACTCAAATTTTCGTGAATTTACCCGTGAAAAACCTGGATAAATCTGTGGATTTCTTCAAAAAATTGGGGTATTCCTTTAATCCTCAATTTACCAACGAACAAGCTACCTGCATGATCGTGAGCGACACCATTTATGTGATGCTACTGGTGGAATCGTTCTTCAAAACTTTCAGCAGCAAAGAAATTGCGGATTCTACTAAGGTTGTGGAATCGATCATCTGCCTGTCTGCAGACAGCCGCGAAGGGGTAGATGACATCCTCAGCAAAGCGGTAGAAGCCGGCGCAACCGCCCCTAAAGACAAAATTGATTATGGCTGGATGTACAGCTGCAGTTTTGAAGACCTCGACGGCCACCAATGGGAATACGCCTGGATGGATCCTGCGGGCATGCCACAGCATCAATAAGATATTTATACAATAGCACTCAGCACCCGAATTTAGCTTTTGGGTGCTGCTTTTTTATCTGCGCCGTTGCGTGCGTAATGGAATCTATCTTTCAGCTTCAGGAACCAGGCTTCGAACACGAAAGAAAAACTCACGATGATAGCGAGGAATATAAACTTAAAGCCGATAGCGCCCCATAGCGGCAACTGCGTAAAATACTGCATCCATGGCTGCAGGCTTCTTGGCCCGGCAAACAGTTCCTGCCATATATAAATACTATACGACAACACGCCCAGTGTGGTTAAAAAGACGTTGCTGAGTATTTTTGAAAGGAAATCTTTTTGGCTGATGGTGATAACGAGGGCAAACCCGATAAGTATTGCCGACAGATATTCTGATACGTATTTTGTGTACAATAAAAACGTTTTGGCATGGATGATAATCCCAATCAGCAGGATTGCCAAGCTTAAAAACTGGTTAGCTTTCAGCTTTTCGGGCTTGATTACTCCTTTAAACATCAGCACTGAAAACACGGAGCCGATGAGGATGATTACCGGCCCCTTCCAAAATGTATAGTTGCAAATACGCACAAGCAGGTGTAAAACGGCATTACTTGTAAATACGACGGGCGTAAAGTAATCTATGATACAAACCATCGGCACAAAAATCACAATAGCCAGCGATACGATGGTGTACCACCTTATATTAAGGGCCAGTAAAATGGGGAAGGTAAGATAAAACTGTTCCTCTACCGCTAACGACCAAAAATGTGCCGTGTAAGGCTCCTGCGGCATAGGCATGTTCTTGAAAAACAGCATGGCGGCAATGAAATCGAAAAGCCTGATATGCAATTCAAAAACATGGTTAAGCCCGGCAAGTACCAGCAAAAACAACCAGGCAACCGGCAATATGCGCAGGGCCCGGCGGATATAAAAGTGTTTTAAGGAGATACGGCCGTTCCGCAGTTTTTCTTTGATGAGGAGGGTGGTGATCAAAAAACCGCTAAGCACGAAAAAGATATGCACCCCTGTGGTGCTGTTAAAAAGAACGCCGTAATGCCACGAATAATAATTAATGCCAAAATGGCCAAATACAAGCAGCAATATGGCCAGGCCGCGCAAACCATCGAGCGCGGGGAAGTGGCTTTGCTGCAATACAGGAGGCACCTCGGTAATATCTGCAGATAATTTATGGGCGAGTTCTTTAAGGTAAGCCAAGGCGTTTTTATACTGATGAATTCGTTGGCTAAGATAGCCAAATTGTGGAACGATAATTTGCGTAAGGTGTATCGTTTGCAACAAAACGCCGTAACGTATAATGAACCGAATTCCTTAAATCGACGATATGAAACCTATATCCAAAACCGTGTTGTTGCTGGCGCTATGTTTTACCACCCTGCTTAGTGCCTGCACCAAAACCGCGGGTACCTCCCCCACTGTTGAAAAATACACCAGCAATAAAGGTACAACCATCACTTTAAGCACCAACCAATGGTATGTTACCCGTTTTACCACGGGCACCGGCGGTACGGTTAACTTAAAATTGGAGGGCACTACCAATGCCGATAAAATCGTATTGAAAACCCATGGCGATGGTTTGATAAGCGACGACGAGCTTACCTTAACATCAGGCAAAAGGTTCAGCAGCGACGGCAGCATTTACTTTACGGCAACCAGTGTTCCAGCGGGCAACTTTACTCGTAGTACGGAGTTAATTGCTTATAAAGGAAGCGATGTTTTTGTGGTGAAGCTGGAGAGCGGGGAGTTGCATTATTAGCGGCAGCGCTTCATCTAACTAACCATTCGCGGCATTTAGTTAGCCGCAAGTATGGTACCGTAGTAGGTTTTGTAATTCTTTCGGTCGTAGCCCTCAATTACCGGCATCAACACAAACGAGATTGGCTTATTGCCGGGTTTGATATTAACCTTTACCCCTTCTGCAAAATCCCCATGCATGCTGGATAGTTCGAGCACCCGTATGGTATCTTTTTTATTTACTTCAATTATGCTTACAGATGCGCAGGTTGCCCGGCCGCAAAACATGCCATTTTTTGCTTGGGTTATTACTATGGCGTTCTTGATTGTATCAGTTAATTGGCCGTAACTCCATTTAGGCTGAGAAGCAACTGCGGCTGTATGGTTTTGAGTTGTTATTGGCATTCTATTGTTGCAGGCTGCAAGAACAATGGCTGTCATAAATGATAATAAAAGAAATGTTTTTGCGGAAACCTTATACAACGCCATTACAACTACAAATTAGGTTGGGATCCCCCCGGCGTTATCATCTTCTCCTACAACTTCATTACCATTTATTAAGTAAGGCGGCGAGTCCCCTTCATATTTAAAAAAAGGAATTTCCAGTGCGGTAAGAAAAGCTTCCACAGCTTTTTCCTGCGCTTTTGAAGGATTTACTATATAGGTTGCCATTTCTCAAATTTAACTAAAATTATCCAAATGCAAAAAAGCCACTCTTTTGCAAGAATGGCTTTTTCAATTTCGGATCTTCCGGTACTATCACACTTTGATTTCAACTTCAACGCCGCTTGGCAATTCAAGCTTCATTAAAGCATCTACAGTTTTTGAGTTAGAGCTGTAGATATCCAATAACCTCTTGTAAGAGCATAATTGGAATTGCTCGCGTGCTTTTTTGTTTACGTGTGGTGAACGTAATACAGTGAAAATTTTCTTTTCGGTTGGCAAAGGCAGCGGTCCGCTTACTACAGCGCCGGTTGGCTTTACAGTCTTTACGATCTTCTCGGCAGATTTATCTACCAGGTTGTAATCGTAAGATTTTAATTTGATCCTGATTCTTTGGCTCATGTTGTTTGTTTTTTTGGGATTTCACCGATTAGGATGATTTCACCGATTTAAAATTAACTACCCTAAGAGCTATTTGTTAGAGCAGTACTTGTTTATTTTTATTTAATGATTACACCGATTTTGGGGATTACACAGATAATCGGTGTAATCGTTTTAATCGGTGTAATCCTAAATCCTTCTTAGTTATTACCAGCTGCTCTTTTACCTCTTGCTTTGGCAACTACTTCTTCCTGCACGTTACGTGGGGCTTCAGCGTAGTGGTCAAATTCCATGGTAGAAGTAGCACGGCCAGATGTGATGGTACGTAACTGGGTTACATAACCAAACATTTCTGAAAGTGGTACAGTAGCTTTAATTACCTGTGCACCTGCACGTGAATCCATACCTAACAGCTGGCCACGACGGCGGTTCATGTCACCGATAACATCACCCATGTTTTCTTCAGGGGTAAGGATCTCGATTTTCATGATCGGCTCAAGCAATACCGGTTTACATTTTGGCAATGCCTCGCGGTAGGCCATCTTAGCAGCTAACTCGAAAGATAGCGCATCTGAATCGACTGCGTGGAACGAACCATCAATTAACCTTACTTTTAAGCTGGTTAACGGGTAACCTGCCAGTACACCATTCGCCATAGAAGCTGCGAAGCCTTTTTCTACAGATGGGATAAACTCGCGAGGGATAGAACCACCGCTAATTTCGTTCACAAACTGTAAGCCTTCTTTACCTTCGTCGTTTGGTGATAAGATAACCTGTATATCGGCAAATTTACCACGACCACCGGTTTGTTTCTTGTATGTTTCGCGGTGTTGGATAGTGCCTGTGATCGACTCTTTGTAAGCCACTTGCGGCGCACCCTGGTTAACCTCTACTTTAAACTCACGTTTTAAGCGGTCCATGATGATATCCAGGTGAAGCTCGCCCATACCGCTAATTACGGTTTGGCCGGTTTCTTCGTCAGATTTTACGTGGAAGGTTGGATCCTCTTCTGATAATTTACCTAAAGCGATACCTAATTTATCTACGTCGGCCTGTGTTTTAGGCTCAATAGCTAAACCGATAACCGGGTCAGGGAAGTTCATCGATTCAAGGATGATCGGGTGTTTCTCATCGCAAAGGGTATCGCCAGTTTTGATATCCTTAAAGCCTACTACCGCAGCAATATCACCTGCACCTACGTTAGGTATAGGGTTTTGCTTGTTAGCGTGCATCTGGAATATACGGCTGATACGCTCTTTGTTGTCAGAACGCATGTTGTGCACATATGAACCAGCCTCTAAGTTACCCGAGTAAACACGGATAAAGCAAAGACGGCCTACGAAAGGATCGGTTGCAATTTTAAATGCTAAAGCTGCAAACGGCTCTTTTTCTGATGGCTTACGTAAAATTTCTTCGCCTGTATCTGGGTGATGGCCTACAATACCTTCAACATCCATAGGTGAAGGAAGCAATTCCATCACGTAATCGAGCATGGTTTGTACACCTTTATTTTTGAACGATGAACCGCAAACCATTGGAACTATCTTAGCATCCAAAACAGCCTTGCGTAAAGCGTCAAGCACTTCGCGTTCGGTAATAGTTTCAGGCGCATCAAAGAATTTCTCCATCAGGCTCTCATCGTAATCAGCAACAGATTCGAGCAATTTCTCTCTCCACTCTGTAGCTTCCTCGATCATATCCTCCGGGATAGGCACTTCGGTAAAGGTCATACCTTTATCATGCTCATTCCAAACAATACCTTTCCAGTTGATCAAATCCACAACACCTTTAAAGTGCTCTTCAGCACCAATTGGCAATTGCAAAGGAACAGCGTTGCTGCCTAACATGCTTTTTACCTGTTTTACAACATTTAAAAAGTCGGCACCGCTACGGTCCATTTTGTTAACGAAACCTATACGGGCAACGTTGTAGTTGTTGGCAAGGCGCCAGTTAGTTTCTGATTGCGGCTCAACACCATCAACAGCACTAAATAAGAACACCAAACCATCCAGTACACGTAATGAACGGTTCACCTCAACGGTGAAATCCACGTGTCCCGGGGTATCAATAATGTTGATATGGTAGTTTTGGCCCCTGTATTTCCAACCAACGGTTGTAGCAGCCGAGGTAATGGTAATACCACGTTCCTGCTCCTGCGCCATCCAGTCCATCGTAGCTGCACCCTCGTGTACCTCGCCAATTTTGTGGCTAACACCCGAGTAGTACAATATACGCTCTGTTGTAGTGGTTTTACCGGCATCGATGTGAGCGGCAATACCTATATTTCTTGTATATCTTAGATCTCTTGACATTTTTGTTTTTTTTTGATTTCACTGATTATTGGATGATTTCACCGATTTGGTACGATCACGCTTAAGGGCGCAATCATACTAAATCAATGTAACCGTAATATATAATCGGTGTAATCCTTTTTATATCGGTGTAATCTTATTAGAAACGGAAGTGAGAGAACGCTTTGTTGGCTTCAGCCATTTTATGCGTATCTTCTTTCTTCTTAACAGCAGCACCTTCGCCTTTTGCAGCAGAGATGATTTCGCCGGCAAGTTTCTCCATCATGGTTTTTTCGCCACGACGACGTGCATAGCTAATTAACCATTTCATACCCAAAGCAACTTTACGCTCAGGACGAACTTCGGTTGGTACCTGGAAGTTTGCACCACCTACACGGCGGCTTTTTACTTCAACGGCAGGCATTACATTGTTCAAAGCTTTTTTCCAGCTATCTAAACCGTTTTCGCTGGTTTTCTTTTCAACAATTTCAATTGCGTTATAGAATATAGTATAGGCGGTAGATTTTTTACCGTCGAACATCATGTTATTTACAAACCTGGTTACCAAAACATCATTGAATTTTGGATCAGGAAGAAGGATTCTTTTTTTTGGTTTTGACTTTCTCATTGTTACTATCCTCCTTTAATTATTTCTTTTTCTTAGCTGGTGCGCCTTTTGTAGGTGCAGCTACCTGACCTGGTTTAGGGCGTTTGGTTCCGTATTTAGAGCGGCGTTGGTTACGGCCCGCAACACCTGATGTATCCAGTGCACCACGGATGATGTGGTAACGTACACCAGGTAAATCTTTAACACGACCACCACGGATCAAAACAATTGAGTGTTCTTGTAAGTTGTGGCCCTCACCAGGGATGTAGGCGTTAACTTCTTTACCATTTGTAAGGCGCACACGTGCAACTTTACGCATTGCTGAGTTTGGTTTTTTAGGGGTAGTGGTGTACACACGGGTGCACACGCCTCTTCGCTGTGGACAGCTGTCCAACGCTGGTGACTTACTCTTGTCAACCAGAGCTACTCTACCTTTTCTAACTAATTGCTGAATAGTAGGCATTTTTTCCTTTTTGTATTTACTGTTTTATCCTTATTTTAAGGACTGCAAAGGTAGGCACTATTTTTTGATTTTCAAGCGCTTGCGTAAAAAAGTTTTTGTAATGGGCTGATTAGGTGGGTGGATTGCCGAAATGGGGTGATTTTGAGGGGATTTTGGGCTAAAAGGTTACCTTTAAACGCAATGTGTATTAATAGCAAAGTAATGAAAGCCTTTTTAAAGTCAATTGCCGCGCATCCCATTTCTACAATTTGCTATATTCTATTTTTCACACTTTTTGTATCGCAGGTTATACGGGAACTTGAATATCAAAGAATAGTAGAACAAAACAATGGTAAATGGCCGCATGGGGTTAGAGAATGGGTAGGTATTCCTGTTTACTTATTCGGCATTATATTTTTGGTAGTAACTATTTTTGGGGGTACTACTAAACACGAAAACGGCAGCTTTTACTGGTGGCTTTCGTTGGCAATTTTATTGCCAATGATTATTTACGGGAATATTTGATGTCTCTGCCCAACCAAAATACACGCTTGCGAATATCTCCGATTTATCAAAAGTCAAACACGTCAGTGTGGATGCTTCACTGGGCGGGGTGGGCAATTAAAAACAGATTCTAATAAACCACAGGGTTACTTATTAGGGGCAATTGTTATTAATACGAAATATAGCCATGCAGCATTTGTTCAGCCTTATAAAAAAGCATCCAATTGCAATTATTACATATTTAATTTATTGGCTGTTACTTAACCGGTGTATTTCTATGCGAATTGAATTGACAAGGCAAATGGCATCGCACCCCGAAAGAAGCGGGATTCAAAACTGTGGCGAAGCAGTACAATTAGTCATCTTCAGTACGTTTGTAATAGATATTATCTTCAGCTTTGTAACAGCCGGCTATGCCATTGGGGTAAAAGTTAATAAATTTTACCTGTCGCTATTACCGCTCATCATCTTACCACTTATATTGCTAGGTAGTTATTAAAACCTAATTTTTCAATCGCGATAGGAACGGTGACATTGGTAGGGTTACTTTTCCACTGTTAGCGTATCAATGCTAACCCAAGCATGAAACAAGTTTTGCAAAGTATTAAGCAACACCCCTACTCGGTGTTTTTTTATTTAATATATTGCTGGCTGTGGTATGGCACATATATAATAATACTGCACCCCATAAAAGATGGTGGGCTTTTAGTGTTCAGCGGAATGCTTACTGCTATGCTTTTTATCATCGTGAGCTTACTTAACGCCTATCACAGCAAACAATACAAGTTTTATCTTTGGTTTATAGTATTTATAGTTATACCCGTAGCAATTGCATTTTATTTAGGGAACATGCAGGTTTATTAATTTGAAAAGGCGGGCTTGTGCTGCTATCTCCCGCCAGCCCCGCTTTCTGTACAAGCCGCTGATAGAAGCGGCTTTTCCGTCAATCGGGTTTAGGTGGGTTGGGCTGGTGCAGAGTAGCGGATAAACTATTATCTTACACCATGGCAAAAACATACTACAAACGGGCTGTGCTATTGTCTTTCTGGATTGCTTTAGGTTGCAATATCCTTTATATGATATTAGAAAGCCTATTCAGCACCTACAAAAGTGAATGGTTGACGATGGAATCATTTTTCCCGATAATGCTGTTTATGGTATTGGTAAACGCATTAATTTTTGCGGTTTTGTGTTTGACCATATTACTGAATCATTATATGCAAATAAATAGCGGCCTCGCCTTAAGCGCTTTAACATGGTTTGCATTTCCTGCAGCTTGGATAGCTTTTCTTTTTATTGCGACGGCCCCAGACACATTTGATTATTCCCATGGATGGGATAGTGCCGGTATTTTCTTGGTTTTGAACACAGTACCGTATGTTATTGTACTAATTATGTCCTACGTGAAGTTTAGGAGAGCGTTGAAAAGCCAGATTTGACAACTCCTAAAAAGTCATCAAATCTCATCGGGCTAATAGCGTCGAATACGGTACAATTAGTTTTAGGAGTTCATCTTGCTTTTATTCCCACCTTAAAATACGCGAATTTGACTTTTTCCGAATATACTTCTTGATATAATTTCAAAGCGATTGACTTATCGCCAAGCCATTTCACTTCTTTAATAGACCATGTTTTAAGGCCGAAAGTCTTTTTTTTCTTGATTGCTTTTAACCCCACACCCTTATTTATTTCGTACAACACAACTAATGCTCGGTGAGCATAATATTTATCATAATCGGGGATATCATAAGAGGAATATGTTACAAACCGATCGCATAGTGGTGATACCAGTATCCCAAGAAGACCGGCATCAAAATCAGCTGGCAAGGGCATTGTCTTGCCGCTTTTAATTTCAAGTAGATGTGTTTCGCAAACTTCATCACATCCACTTTTTACGATAACTCCTAAGTTTTTGACGAAGCCATTAGAGTCTAAGGCACACCGAGGTTTGTTTAAACTATCGAGTCCTTTATATTCGGCCAACGAGATTGTTTTTAGCTTGTCGTCCAATTCGTCAACCTCTTCCTCTTGCTTTTCATTTATAATACTTGTTACGGTGTCCGAATCGATAATGGTTTTATTTAGTACATGTGTCGAATCTTTTTGCAAGATCACAAACTTCTGTTCCCCGCGCCTTTTGCATGCAATGAGTAGAGCCAATCCGAGCATCACCGCAAAACGATCTTTCATGCATTTAAATGAATTTACAAATGATAAAAAAACGGATTAGACAACTTTTAAAAAGTTAGTAGAAAATTAATACCCGGCATCTGTCATTACCTTGTTATACTGCGAATCGGCAGGGAGGTAGGCTTTGGCCTTGGCCATCCAACTTTTATATTCATCGGAATTGCCAGCTGCTTTGTACGCCTGTGCCATATTATATGCCAGTTCCCAGCGCGATTCTGATTGCTTATCGGGGAAACGGCCTAAACCCCGTTTATAAGTTTCAATAGCCTTATCATACAATTTCGAATACAGGTAAGCGTAGCCCAGTTCTTTATAATAAAGAAAATAGTCGGGCTGACGGGTAGTGGCAGGCTCCAGCACTTCTATTGCTTTTTTAAAATCGTTAATGGCATTGTATGAAAAGCCCAATTCAAATGTTATGCTGTCCGCCTTATTACTCATACGGTAAGCCGGCTCCAGGTAGGTTATAGCAATGGCCGATTCGCCCAAATCATTATAAATCCATCCCCAGCGGTAATTATGTTTAACAGTATCGGTGTAATTGTAATAACTACTCACCCACGAGGGCTGCTGGGGCAGGCCAAGCGCCTTAATTTTATCAGGCGGCAGCAACGCTATATCTTTCCAGTTGGGCGGGATACGGAGCTTTATAGATTGCCCGTTGAAGATGGTGGTATCGGCTTTGTAAACGCCCTTATCGTCGATGGTTAAGTTTCCTTTTAAATCATAAGTAAACCCAGCCTGTTCGTCTATATAAATAAAGCCAAATCCGTAGCTTTTAGCAGTATCTGCTTTTGTCAGCACTACCCACTTCCGCTCGCATTGCGTGTAACGTTTATTGAATTGTAAAGGGGCGTTGCCTGCGGTTTGAGAAAAACCGGTAAGGGCAATGCTAAAGAGGATAATAAGCGACAGGATAGGTTTCATATGCTAAAGTTAGCATTAAATAAATGCTCGCCAATACAGATTCGTCAACTTTTAAAAAGTTGACGAATCTAATCGTAAAGCTTAAAACATTTGGCTTTTAGGTTAACTCGGGGGTGGAGGCGATAAATTAACGGTAACATCACTGTTGCCGCTCCCATAATAACTTTCGCCCCGGAAATATTGAACCGGGCTATAATCGAGCGCTCCATTAAAAAGTGCATTATGCACTTTACATTCTTCCAAATTACTATAGGGCGTTTGCAGGCCCTTTACGTTCATCAATCCTATTCTTATTGGCACAAAGCTATAGTTGGGCCATTGCTGCGATATTTCTAATTTTAAGTAATTAAAGCTTTCTTCAAACTCCAGATAAGGCGATTCGGTGATTACATTGATAGCGTGAAAGCCACTTGCCTCCTTATATTCTATCATCTTTATAAAGGTTTCATCAACACCATAAATGGTAAAGAATGGAGAAACGATGCTAACCGAAAAAGCAAGCCGTTTTATTCGCCTCAATGCGTTGTCCTCATATTTTTCCAAAATCATATCTCCGCTGAAGGATATATCTATTGGCATAGTCGTGCTGTGTACTTTTTTAGGGAATCCGGCACGCAGCTTTTTCAAAAATTCAACCCAAGGTGTGCTGAACTTTTTGTTCCGGGTCATACTTTCTTCAATCACTTCCATGATTTTCTTTATTCCCTCATACTCACGATATCCCGTTGATTCGCGGGTGACTCCTATAGGATAAAGCTCTTTTATAGCATTACCAATTTCTACATGTAGCTTTTGGCGCGCGCTATCTAAGGGAAAGTAGAAAATCATATGTCTTTTATCAATTTTACCATAAGATGCTAAGATGGCCGGTAGCGTACATTCCCTCCTAATTCTTCACACTCATCAATTCTCCCAGTCCCAAGGGCGCCACTACGTTTATATTCCCTTTATCGTCGGTAAATACCTGTACCAGGGTGAATTTGCCTTTGTAGTACCAATAGAACCCGTTAGATACCGGCACCTTGTGTTCGGCGAACGATTTATCGGTTACAGGTTTAATGCGTTGGATAAATTTTACGAAGTCGACCGGTTTGGCTTTCGATATGGTGCATATCGCTGCAAAACCCCTGTTGGGTATCACGATAACCGAGCCCCATTCGCCAACCAGATCGGGCGCGTTTGCGGCCAGGTTTAGCGCATAGCTGGCCGCATAATCATCGTTGGCCAAAAAGTTGAATTCTGTTTTGTAGATATCGCCATCGAATATTTTCGTAATTTTTTCCACCTTTTGGCTACCCACATTGGCCAGGGCATCTTTAAATACCTCATCGGCAGGTTTGTTCCATTTTTCGAAATCAGTTTTAAACAGCGGCGAAAACCCTCCGGGCATATCCAGCATCAAAACGGTGGTGGCGCCTTCCAGGTCAACACGCGAAACCATTTTCCCTACGCCGCCTTTTTGTGCAACGCTGGCATCCGAATAAATGCGTACGGTTAAATAAGGCTTAGCTTTGTCGTAAGTGCTGATATCTATGCTGTTTGTTTGGCCGAAACAAAAGCTATCGAACAACAGCAGCAAGACAACAAGATTGATTTTTTTAGCGTGTAGTGATAAAGGCATTCCAGGGCTATTTAAGGCGGATAAATTACGTATAAATATAAAAGCCCTTAAACCATAAATACCAGGTTTATCTCGTTAATACCTTTGGCGAGATAATAATATTGTGAGCATCATCCCAATGGAAAATGATTTGGGTATCGGTAACTTCAATACTGCCTGTGCCGCTGGAAACACCGTTACCAAATTCGCAATGCAGTGCGTAGGTGCCCGGCAACAACTTTCGCTGGTAACTGCGATAATCATTATTCTGCGATAAAATAACGCTGGCACTACAGCCGGTTATGGGCACTTTTAAAAAAGCATAGTCGAAACTCAGATAGTAAGCCCCACCTCCATTGGTATCGTACCAAACGCCGCCGCCAAGGCTGTAGTTATTGCAGTACTTCTTTTTGGTGGTTGCGGTGTAAGCTATATAGCTGGAATCGGAAGTGGCGCTTTTTACGTACCGCGGCACAACGGTTATCTCTTCGCTGGCATCAAAATTAATGTAGGAAACAGGCGGTTCGTAAACCGAATCGATAACCGTAATGGTAATGGGTTTGGCCTGAATATCGCTATTGCCGGCATTTATAACGTAGCTTCCTGCTTTATTAAACTGAATAAGCGCGGCAGTTTTGAAAGTACGTAAAGTATTTTGCCCTGCGGGCGCTACCGTCCAACTGACCACTTTATTGGTATCCACACCAACCAGCAGCATAGAATCAGGCTCGTTTATTTTCACCCGGAGCTTGGTAACGGCAATTTCCCCTTTGGGGGCGTTGGGTACGCCGTTCTTGGTGCAGGCAGTAAGCAAACAAATAACCACAATAAACAGCGCGACGGCAGGAAGCAGCTTTTTCATCCGAATTTAAAATTGAACTGAACGAATATAAGCAAATCAGCTATAAATCAAGGTAATAATTTTGATAGATAGACTCATTCCTTCACCCAGCCCACTGGTATATCGTTCACAAAAGCCTTCTCTATTTTCCCTGCGGCATCCCTGGTAAACTTCAGGGTAAAGCCCGGCTCGTTGTTATAGAACAGCAGCTCCTCTACCCTAAAAAATTCCAGTTTCCCGCCATCCCAACTTTGGGTTATCACCAGCTTGTCGCCCACGGCGTTCATTTGCAAATACATTCCGTTGCCTGTGTTTTTAAATCTCCCCTCAAAATCTTTTAACTGGGCGGGCGTAAAACGCGCTGCGTTTTCCAAAGCCTTGACGTGGTAGCCTGCACCTGAGTTACCCGGGTCTAACTCGAGCGAGCGGCGATAACTCGCTATTGCCGATACTTTATCGCCGTTCGCCTCTGCGGCAGCAGCCATGCCCTCATAAGCTACGGGGCTTTGCGGGTACCGGGCTGCCTGCTGCTTAAAAATAGCTGACGCCTGCTTGTTGCGCCCTTGTTTCAGCAGCGTTTTGCCGTAGTTGTTGATGTCTCTTTCCGAAAATTGATTGCCCGTAAATTTCAGCTTATTGAAGATAGCCGGAGCAGCAGCAATGCCTTGCTGGCGCAGGCTATTGAACAACCGATCCATCGTCTCGGGGTTATCATAGCCTAACTGTAGCCAGCGCATGGCCCAGGTAGTTTGCCGGCCAAGGAAACGGTTGATGATAGCATCAGTAATCTTCAAAGCCCTATCGCCGCGGGTAAAAAATACCAGGCTTTCTTTTGTAGCCGGGCAGGCTATATAAAAGGAATAAAAATCGCCGGCGCTGCCCCAATGCCAAATGGCTTTGCCTTTTTCGTTCTGCTGAAGCCCCACGCCCAGGCCCCAATCGATATAGGCATCGGCCTTAACTGTATCGCGCTGATACCATTGGGCATTGCTTTGCCTGGCAAACATCAGCTGTTTCGTGGCGGGCTTTAGTCCTTTGCCACTTATCAATGCCTGTAAGAACAGGTTATAATCGTGCGCAGTGGTAAGCAGGGTAAAGGCGGCGTTGGGCGACATCCACTTTAGTTCTTCATTTGCCGCGCCCAGCGATGTACTATCCAGTTTGTCGGTTTCTGTGTAGGTGCTGTTGCTCATTTTCAGCGGGATAAAGGCTTCCTGTTGCATCAATTGCTCGAAAGGCACACGCGTTATTTTCTCCACAGCCTTTTGAAGGAACCATATACCCTCGCCCGAATAGGAAAATGAACTACCCGGATCGAACAACAACTTAACCTGCGCATGGATATCGAACTGCGAAAATTCTGCCAGGCCGCTGCTGTGGCTCAACACCATCCGCGCCGTTATCTTGGCAAAGCGTGGGTCGGTAGCGTCGAACCTGTCGTAAGTACCAGTATAGTTTAATAAAGGCGTATCCAGGGAAATAAGCCCCCTATCGTATAACCGCATCACCGCATAGGCGAAGACAGATTTCCCCAACGAACCCGCCCGGAATATAGTCTCCGCGTCGAGGGGCTCGGACGCCTCCATCCCACCCAGGCCGGCATTAAGCGTTGTTGTTTTACCATTAACAGTATATGCCAGTTGCAAGCCCGGCAAACCGTTATCGCTCAACATATTTTTCAATACCTTCAAGGGTTGGGCATGCGCCGGCCCGCAGGCGGCAATGAAAAGGGATAAAACAAACGTTATTTTCATTGTGCGATAAAGAACCATGAGGTAAAGATATCGCCGAAACAAATAAAAACAAATATAATTTTGATATTTATCGATTGAGACGAATAATAATCCGATTAAATCTTTTCATAGCTAGTCAATCGAAACAAAATTTCAGTCGCTTTAAGATGGATAAGGAAGCACACATTATCCTTAGAATTGGGTGGAAAAGAAATATTAATTTATAATATAATTATTATACTAGAAATATAATTATGGAGTTATACCAGTAATTAACCGAATTAAAAATCGGTCAGTTAATAGTTAATAAAGATTAAATGAAAGCAGGTATAGCGCAAGGCCACGCCTGCTTTTTGTTTTCACGATTTAGAAGCTATCGTTCAGCACTGTTTTGCTGCTGTTACTTAGTATAACATCCCTTATTTCGCCGGGGCCTTCGAAGGCGATGCAGAGGCCCGCAACTTCTTTAATGGTTTGGGTTATGGGCGCGCTATATATTTGCACACCATTTAGCCGCACAGTAAGTTGCATGTTTTTTACGCTGCAACGCAGCTTTTGGAATTTGCTAAAATCGCAGCCGAAAGCGCTCAGGTCTTTATCCCGCCCGTTTACCCATTCTGATGACGTAAAAAGCCTCAGATCAGAACTGCAGCCTCTATTGGCCAAGGGGATGATGATGGCGTTCTGCTTACCCAAAATGTAAATGATAACCTTGCGGCACGAGGATTCTTGCGGAGTCGATGTATTGCGCAGGGTGGTTTCCAACATAAAATCGCTACCGTATATGCCATCAAATTCCCGCACATTATAAAACCGCAGCCATTGGCCGTTAAAAACGGGTAGGCCTGTTTTGGCTGCAATGGCCTTTGCACCCAGGCCCAGCGCGCCGGGCAGATGTATTTCAGCATCGCTCAGATAGGTGGGAGACGGTTGTTTATCAAGCAAGCCTACCCAACCTTTCGTTTTTATATATACCGGGGTTTCGTTTTCTATCTTTCCTTTATCCATGAGTTTCGCGGTGAAATAACCCGGGTGATAATAGATAGAGGTATGCTGTGTGCCCGATGTGGCGATGCGCTCCGTTCTGCTTGGGTCCCAGGTTTGCTGCAAGGTAAGGCTGTCGGCCTGCAAACCCGATGCATCGTAATCAAACACTACCGAATTGGGCAAGCCATCGGCAACAACCCTCGCAGCAAATTGCACGGGTTTGGCGGCTACTATCCCGGGCTGCTTTGGTTTAATTATCCAGGCCAATATCCCGACCAGAACAATACTCATGATGGCTATACTGATGATTGTCGGCAGGTAATTCTTTTTCCTGGGGGACAAATCGGCCACAGGTGTTGCGGTCGTTTGCCTTTGCTCGTCGATGCGCTGTTTAAATTCCCGCCAATTGTCGTGCCCGATAAATTTGGCAAGCGTGTTCAGCGTAGCTGCATTAGGTGTGCTATCATACTTCACCTTGCCCCAAAGCCTTTTCAACGTGGTAACGCTGAGCATGGCACCAGTTTTATGCAAAAAAAGTTGGCTCAGCTTCTCAAAATCGAGATCGCTCCAAGCCGTGCTATCACCCCAGCCCAATTGCTCTTCGGCAATCTCCCGCCAGCGGGCTATGTACTGAACCTCTTTTTGCATGCTGATTGACCGTGAATGTGTTTGAATGAACTTGAATATGGCTTTGCCGTTGTGGCCATCCAATTTAGCTTAAAATTATAAATAATCATGAAAAATAAACTTCCGCATCTCATCAAACCGGTGCTCATCCTTGCACTACTATTTTACGCAATCGTCGGCATGGCACAGGTAAAACAAGCTAAAATTAAAGCTATCGCCATCCCTTTCGATGCTGCCCACTTCGATACTACCCTGCAAAAGGTAGAGTTCATCACCTATAAAGGCGCAAAGGCCATGAAGGTACTCCCCGGCAACAAACAAGTGGTGTTAAAGGACCTGATTTTCACCGACGGCACCATCGAATTTGATGCCCAGCCGGTGGATGTTGCCAAATCATCGTTCCTCAGCGTGTATTTCCGCCGGCAAAACGGCAACGAAAGCGAGTTGGTGTACTTGCGCATGGCTAAAGACGAAACCCTGCAACGAAACGATGCCATCCAATATGCGCCCATCGTACGCGGGGTGAACCTATGGGATATGATGAACCACTACCAGGGGCCAGCCCAACTGAAGAATGAGGACTGGAACCATTTTAAACTGGTAATATCGGGCATGCAAATGCGGGTGTATGTAAACAACATGGCCAAACCCACTTTGGAAATACCCCGACTTGAAGCAAAGGCTGCAACAGGCGGCATCGCGTTCGATGGGCCGGCATACTTTGCTAACCTGGTTATCAAACCCAACGATACGGAGGGACTGTCGCCGGTTGCAGGTGCCGATCTTACCAATCACGACGTAGGTTACATCCGCCGCTGGGATGTATCTGCCGCACAGTTTTTAGAAAAAGGCCGCGAACTGATACGCGAAGACTTACCCACCGACACCACCAAATGGCAGCCCATCTTGGCCGAGCGGCACGGCCTCATCAACCTTACCCGTATGTTCGGCGGCATGGAAAACCGCGGCGGCGGCGTGCAGAACAAAAATCGCTACGCATGGCTCAAAACAAAAATACGCAGCACCAAAGAACAATTGGTAAAAATACAGCTCGGCTTTAGCGATGAGGCCTACGTATTTATCAACGGTGGCTTGATATATGCCGATAAGAACCAGTACCCGCAACCCATACGCAAATATCCCGACGGGCGTTTGGATGTGGCCAACTCCTCGTTCGACATCCCCCTCAAAGCCGGCGATAACGAGTTGATTATCGGCGTATCCAACTACTTTTACGGTTGGGGCATCGTAGCCCGCATAGCTAAGATGGATGGCAGCATAGCTGTTTTACAGGAGTAAGAACGCCTTATGAGCCGCTGGTTGGCCAACCAGCGGCTCATAATATTCTGATGTCTTCTTTTTTATCCATATTTTTAGGTGTTTTAATATATTAAGCCCTGTAAAACCAAAAACACCCACTCCATGAAAGTACCGTTCCTCGCTTTTGTCGCGCTGTTTATATACACATTTGCCAATGCCCAAATAAAACTGGAGAAGCGAACCTACCTCGAAGGAAGACTTGAAATGCTTATCCCCACAGATTTCAAACAAATGTCGGCAGAAATGATTGCCGTAAAATATCCTAATCGTACTCAGCAGCCCCAAGCTGTACTATCTGACGAAGATGGAACGGTAAATATTATTGTTAACTATTTGCCTCAATCTATACAACCAGGCCAGGTAGCTGAATTTAAAGAATTCCAGTTGAACTTTTTTAAAAAGAACCGCCCCGATGCACAATGGCTGGCAGATGGGGTAAAACAAATAAATGGCAAAACGTTTGGCTTTCTAAAGTTTACAATTGATGCCGTTGATCAGAAAGTGTATAACTATATGGCGTTTTCGGAGTTGAACGGGAAAATTTTAATGCTAAGTTTTAATTGCACCGAAAAACTGCTACCGAAATGGCAAGCCACGGCCGAAGAAATTATGGCATCGATAGCTCTGAAGTAATAGGGCGTTCATTTCAGTTTTGGGCTTAAATAACTAACTTAGGATTCTTCAAAATCTATTTTATATTAACCGACCAACCATGACCGTAGACGAAGTTATGGCCGAACTACAGGCGTACGGCAGCGAAAGCATCAAAAAGATATTGTTAAAACATGGCGTTAAAGAGCCGTTTTTCGGGGTGAAGGTAGAGTGCCTGAAAAAAATCCAAAAGAAAACCAAAACCGACTACGAGTTGGCCAAGGGCCTTTTTGAAACCGGCAACGCCGATGCCATGTACCTGGCCGGCCTGATAACCGATGATGCCAAAATGACTAAAGCCGAATTGCAAAGATGGGCCGAGCTTGCCCTGTCTAACAACATCGGCGAATACACAGTACCCTGGGTTGCCGCCGGCAGCCGTTTTGGTTTCGTACTTGGGTTGGAATGGATAGATAGCAGCGAAGAACGCATCGCCTCCTCGGGTTGGGCCACGCTGGCTAACATGGTCGCCTTAAAACCGGATAGTGAGTTGGATATGGATGCACTGAAAAGTCTGTTAACGCGCATTGAGCAGACTATCCATACCTCCCCAAACCGCGTACGCTACCAAATGAACAGCTTTATCATTTCTGTAGGTGCCTATGTTTCGGAATTAAATGAGCATGCCCTGGCCACGGCAGCTAAAAACGGAACAGTAATGGTAGATATGAATGGCACAGCCTGCAAAGTGCCCGCTGCGGCAGATTATATCAAAAAAGCAAAGGAACGAAACCCAAACTCCGCTAAGAAAAAGACGGTAAAGTGTTAGAGAGTACAAAATCGGTGAAATGAACTTCAACCTGTGTAATCAGTGTTATTTCAACACCTCCCTGGCAATCACAATCTTCTGTATCTCTGAAGTGCCTTCGCCTATGGTGCAAAGCTTGGCATCACGGTAAAATTTCTCTACGGGGAAATCTTTAGTGTAGCCGTAGCCGCCGAATATCTGCACGGCTTCGTTGGCGCAACGCACGGCTACTTCCGATGCAAAATATTTAGCCATCGCCGATTGTTTGGTAACCGGCAGGTGGCGGTTCTTCAACTCGGCGGCCTGCATCACCAATAATTCTGCGGCTTCTATCTCGGTTGCCATATCGGCCAGTTTAAAAGATATCCCCTGGAAACTGCTTATCGGCTGCCCAAACTGGTGGCGCTCTTTGGAGTAAGCAACCGCCGCCTCGAAAGCGCCTTTGGCAATGCCCAAGGATAAGGCCGCGATGGATATACGCCCGCCATCCAACACTTTCATAGCTTGTTTAAAGCCTTCGCCCTCGGCTCCCAATAGGTTCTCTTTGGGTACACGGCAGTTATCGAAAATCATTTCTGTGGTTTCGGATGCGCGCATGCCCAGCTTATTTTCTTTTTTGCCCGCGCTGAAACCCGGCGTACCGCGTTCAATCACTAACGCGGAAATCCCTTTACTATCGCCCTTGTTGCCGGTGCGTACCATCACTACGGCCACGTCGCCGCTTTTACCGTGGGTTATCCAGTTTTTAGAGCCGTTAACGATGTAGTGGTCGCCGTCTAAAACGGCAGTGGTGTTCATGCCCATGGCATCGCTGCCGGTGTTGGCCTCGGTTAGTCCCCAGGCACCCAGCCATTCGGCGGTGGCCAGTTTGGGTAACCAGCGTTGCTTTTGTTCTTCGTTGGCAAAGGCCAGTATATGGCCGGTACATAATGAATTATGCGCCGCTACCGATAAACCAATCGAACCGCAAACTTTAGCAATTTCTACTATAACCGTTACGTATTCTGCATAGCCAAAGCCCGAACCACCGTACTCCTCGGGCACCAAAACGCCCATCATGCCGGTTTCGCCCAGTTGCTTAAACAATTCCAGCGGGAAATGCTGCTCCTCGTCCCATTGCATTACATTGGGGCGGATATGCTTCTCTGCAAAATCTTTGGCCATCTGGCCTATCATTTTCTGGTTATCGCTGATAGAGAAATCGTAGCCTGCGGGCGTATCGGTTAGTAGGTGGTCCATTTCAGGGTTATAATTGATTGGGATAAAGATAGAGATAAAATACTATGCATGCATAGTATTTTATCAAATAATGTTACCCGCTCTTGCACCCTCGAATAAACCTTATTTTAAATAAAAAAAAACGAAAATCTTTTTATAATTCATTAAAAAGACCACAATGGTTCGAAAAAAAATTATATATCTATCTATAAAAATCAAATTATTAAAAAAATATCTACAACTAATCTAAAATGTTACAATTCCAGACTAGTATTTCACATAGATTTCATAAAAAAGCTATTATTAATGAAATTTATGTAGTAAAAACTCACAATAAATACCAATTTACTAATATAACACCAGCAAATAATTAAAAATAACACAATTATTATTGCATTTTTTTAAAAAAACTATAAAACAATGTCAATTGCAACATCATTTTTGCAATTAAAGTAAAAATTCCAAGCCAATTGTAATGTAAATGTTACACTAGTATCTTGTGTGCATTAACTTTTCACTTTAACTGATCTTTTCATGAAAAAAAAATTATTCAAAAACCTCATTGGGTTGCTGTTGGTACTATCGTGCCAATTTGCCTACTCCCAAAGCCGGACAGTAACCGGTACTGTTATCGCTAAAGACGATGGTTTGCCGGTGCCCGGCGCCACTGTTGTGCTAAAAGGCGCTCACACCGGCACACAAACATCCGCAACCGGTACATTCAGCTTAAGCGTCCCTTCTTCAGGTGGTGTACTGGTGTTTTCCTATCTTGGATACAACTCTTTAGAGGTACCAATTAATGGCTCTGTAATTAATGCGGTGCTTATTACCAACTCAAAACTTTTGGGCGAAGTTGTGGTAACCGGTTCGGGTGTTGCAACAAGCAAAGCCAAATTAGGTATTGCTGTTGAATCGCTATCAGGCAAAGCGCTTACCGCATCTCCCCAGGCATCTATCGACCAGGGTTTGGTTGGCCAGGTTGCCGGTGCACAGATATCTTCGGTAGACGGTACACCGGGTGCACGAACCAATATCGTATTACGTGGTATAAATACTGTACAGGGAAGCACCTCTCCCATGATCCTTGTAGATGGTATCGAATCCCGTACTACAGATATAAGCCAACTCGATCCTGCGACGGTTGACCATATAGAAATTGTACAGGGCGCGGCAGCGTCTACTATTTATGGTGCGCAGGGTGCAAACGGTGTTATCCAAATCTTCACCAAAAAAGGCCGTGTTGGCAAAACACGGGTTGAAGTTGCGTCGACCGCCAGCAGCAACCAATATTTAAACCTTGGCAATGTGCACCAGGCAAAACTGAGTAGCTTTAAGGTGGATGCAAATGGTATTTTTGTTGATGCGAGCAATGCTCCAATAGCTATTGACCAGGATGGCCGTTATACAGGCATACAATGGGCCTTTGGTGCAGACCCATCTGTGGGTGCCCCAACAGCAATGAGCAACCCCAAAAACATTGCTCAGCAGCAATATGGCACAAACTTAAAGTACTACGATCACCTTAAACAGCTATTTAAAACAGCATACACTATTAATAATAGCGTAGCCATTTCCGGCGGTAGCGACAAGTCAGACTACAATTTAACGGCTTCAAACAATCATCAACAAAGTAACATCAAGAACAACGGCTATAACGACCGTTCAAATTTAACCGCAAACATAGGCACCGAACTATTTAAAGGTTTTACAATACGTTCTGTTACGCAATTAATATATACCAAAAACACCATTAACCCTAATTACGGGATTGGTAACGCTGGCGGTATATTTGATGTGTTAAATGCTTCTCCTTTTTATGATTTTGACCGTAAAAATGAGGATGGCAGTTACCCGCTATCATTAAACTCCGGTACTGTTAGCGTAAACGGATCTAACCCCAACTATTATACGCAATGGGCAAACAGAGTTTCGCACCGCGAAGACTTATTGCAAAGCTTCATGGCAGATTATAGGGTTAACAAATTCCTAAGCCTAAACGCCAAATATGGCCTCAACTACCAGCATACCGAGCAAAACACTATCTATAAAAATCAATCTGCCACTTTAACTGCTATAGATTTAGGTTCGTACTACGGTGCTTTTGCAGCCAACCCGAATGGCGAGTTAGTGAAAAATACAAGCTCTACTACCTTCCAAAATTTTAACGGTTCGGCGGTAATTAAAACCGATTTTGAAAAAGACTTTCATCTTAATGTGCCTATTACTACAAGTACGTTATTAGGATATGATTACAGGAAGAGTTTAGATAAGCAGTTTAATACCTATGGTTTAGAATTGCCTGTTTATGCTATTTACAACTTTAACCAAACCGCAACCCAGGCCGTGTCTTTTGATTATACCACGCCTTTTGTAACCTATGGCTTTGTAGTAAATCAAAAAATCGACTTTGGCGATTACGGTGGTGTATCCGGCGGTTTCAGAACAGACTATTCGTCTGCATTTGGTGCAGGTTCAAAGCCATTTACCTTTCCTAATGCAAATGCATATATCCGCACATCATCGTTCGGTTTCTGGAAAAACTCATTCCTTGGGAACGCCATTCCCGAATTTAAGATCAGGGGTGGTTATGGCGAGGCTGGTACACAACCTTATCCGTTTGACAGGTATCCCACCATTAATCCCGGCAACCTTGGCCAGTCGTTAACATTTAACCTACCTACGGCACTCGCTAACCCCGACCTTAAAGTAGAGGTCTCCAAAGAATACGAGATCGGTACTGATTTTAGCATTAAAGGCGCATCGGGCAACTGGTTTAATGATATCACCATCAGTGGTACTTACTGGAACCGTAAAGCTAATAATGTTATTTATAACGTAAATACAGCTCCATCAACAGGTGGTAATCAAATAAAAACCAATGCCATTGGCCTTGCATCGCACGGTATACAGGCGTCGTTAAACCTGAGCGTATTAACAACCAAGGATTTTAACTGGCATTTTACCACCAACTTTAGTAATCAAACCACCATGATTACCAGTACCGGCGGCGCGCCTATCATCCTCGCTACTGCAGCCGGCAGTACACAGCTGAGCTTAATTGCAGGCCAAAAAATTGGCCAGATATATGGCTTTAAGGCTTTAACCAGCGTTAGCGAAACAAACAGCTTAGGTGTACCATACATATTGCCGGCAGATTACGACAAATATACCATTGTGAATGGCCGTGTTGTAAACATCGCCAATAAAGGTATTCAGTTTGCTAACGAGGTTTCTCCCATTGGCGATCCAAACCCCAAATTCAACATGTCGTTCATTAACTCGTTCAACTACAAAGCATTCACCTTCGGCTTTCAGTTCGACTGGGTTTATGGCAGCCACTTGTACAACCAAACCAAAGAATGGCAGTACCGCGATGGTATCAGCGGTGATTATGACACACCTGTTGATATTGGAGGCACATCCGGTGCATACACTGCCTACTACAGAAGCGCTTATGCTGATATAATAGGTGCCCGTAACGGTGCAAGAAATGGAACCAAAGATTACTTCTACGAGGGCTCTTCCTTTTTAAGATTGAGAAACATTTACCTTGGATATGATTTTTCTAAGCTGATAAGCCGCAAGGTATTTAAGAGAGCTATGTTAACATTTACCGGTCGTAACATACTCACAATTACCAAATACACCGGCTTCGATCCGGAGACAAGCTCTGGTTCATCTAACTCACCTTTTGACAGGGGCGTGGATCATGATTCAACACCTAACAGCAAAACTTATCAAATTGGCTTAAATCTTGGATTTTAATTGATCTTAATTGAAAATAAAATGAAAAAATATAAATATATAGTAACATCAATGATCATGGCCGGAGTAGTATGCTCGTCGGCATGTAAGAAAGAATTGGATGTAAAAAATCCAAATTCACCCACGCTGGAGCAGGCAAAAACAGAATCGGGCCTTACTTCACTTGCAGCAGGCAGCGTATATATCAATGGCTTTGTAAATGGCGACGGATGGCTGGGAGACAGTTTCTTTTCGTTATGCTACGGTTACCATGAATTATTGGCCGACGATGTATCTGCGCAGGCATCCAACCAAAACGTTAACCTTGTTAACGTGCCTGATTACGCAATCCTCGACGATGGCAGCAGGCTAACTAACCCGCAGCGGCAAATAGCCAATTTAAGGCTTAACAACACGCGCGACAAGCAGGGAACCAACATGTTCTACTACGAATGGCAAAGCATGTACGGATTAAACAATGCCTGTAACCAGATACTGGCATTAACCGACAACGTTAGCTTAGGTGGCGACGCAGCAACTAAACAAGCTACGTACAAGGCATGGGCATACTGGTGGAAAGGCCTTGCCTACGCCAGGTTAGGTTCTGTTTATTACGCCGGGCTAATAAACGATGGCGTGAGCGTAACAAACGGCAACTATGTTACCAGCGCTGCGCTCATCGCCGAATCAAACAAAAACCTTACGCAGGCTATGACGCTTTTAAAAGGCATATCCAATACCGCAACTTATACCGAACTGATGGGTAAACTGATCCCTTCATTTTTCCAGGTGGGTAACGCGCAAGTGCCTACAACGGATATGTTTGTGCGCAGCATAAATACATTGATGGCGCGCAATCTATTGGCTAACACACGTACATCGGCCATGACGGCCGCCAATTGGCAAACTATTTTAACTTTAACCAACGCTGGGATCCAGGCGGGCGATAATGTTTTTGCAGGTTTCACCGCCGCCAATAATTATGTCTTTTCCGCCGGTGGCGGCTCGGTAGCAGCTAATACTGCGGGTGATAAAACAGCAACCAGCTTCACCATCAGCGAACGTTTAGTGCAGGATATTAAAACGGGCGATTTACGTAAAAGCAAGAACTTTTTACAAGGAACGCCTTTTTACAACCAGGTAGGCGGCTTTACTTTTAGCACAAGGTGGCAATTGAATGATGCTAAACTCACCCCAATTCCGGGTAACAACGCCTTCACAATTGCTGACAAAACCCCGGGCAACCAGGAAGTGTATATGGCAGGCAGCTACGAAGAGAATGAACTAATGAAAGCAGAAGCGCTTATTAACACCGGCCAAATTGATTTAGGCTTAGCGAGTGTTGATGCGGTGCGTACTTACCAGGGCGCCGGGCTTGCAAAAGTATCCGGCACCGGTTTAAATCTGGCTGCAGCACAAGAAGAACTTCGTAAAGAACGACGCCTTGCGCTTTTATTCAGGGGGACCGCATTTTACGACGCAAGGCGTTGGGGTGTGATTTATGACATATCTAAAGGTGGTGGCCGCACAAATGCTGTAGTGCTTACATCTTCTGGCGTATTAAACACGAATGCAACTATCAACTATAACTTCCTTGACTATTGGGACGTTCCAGCTGATGAGTTTGAATTAAACCCGCCGGCAGCAGGTAGCGCGCCGATAAAGAATCCAAATTAATGATTCTTATTTGTTTCGTTCTTTATATCAGTTAATACTAATACCCCAAGGCTGTGCACACAAATTGCACGGCCTTTTTATTTTATCAATTCTTTTTTTCCTACTGACATAGGGCTGTCATTAGCTCGTCGTTTCTTTGAATTACAAACTAAAAACAACAAGCTATGACAACCATCGAATTTTTCCTGGAACAATTAAACTCAGAAGTGGCAGCCACCCGCAAAATGCTGCAGCGCATACCAAACGACAAATACGATTGGAAACCGCATCCAAAAAGCATGAATATCCGCAGCCTTGCCACCCATATTGCCGAGCTGCCTACCTGGATACCCATGGTACTATCTACCGAAGAGCTGGACTTTGCCGCTGCGCCTTACGACCCAACCATCATTAACAATACCGAAGATTTGATGGCCCTATTCGAAAAATCATTCGTAGCCGGATTAGAAGCACTGGTGGCCGACAAAGAGTGGCTGATGAACGATATCTGGACGCTGCGCAACGGCCGGGAAATTTACAGCCGCGATAAAAAATGGGAGGTAATACGCCTCACCATATCACAAATCATCCACCACCGCGCACAACTGGGCGTTTACCTTCGCTTGCTGGATATTCCAATCCCCGGCAGCTACGGCCCAAGTGCCGATGAAGAATTTGTGCCGATAGAAGTTGAGGCCGAAACGGTTTAATTACAATAAGGAGATTTGTCAACTTTTAAAAAGTTGACAAATCTTGCTTTTATAGAATTCGTAAAATGCCCTTAATTAGTGTTTATTTAATTCACCGTCAGTTTGATAATCATATCCACCGGGTTGATGGCAACGCCGTTAGTGTAGATAAATACGCCTTCGGGTTGTTGCTTAAATTTGAGGGCTGCCCCGCTGCTTAGCAACACAACCTTATTCACCTTTTCTTTCAACTGCGGAATAAAAACATACGGTTCTTTTGGTGCAGTGGTTACGTGCGCATACATCGTTTTACCGCTAATGGTTGCAACGCCCCATGGTTGCGGCGGTATGGCATTGCCCCTTGTGTTGTAAATACTCTCACCATTCTTTTCCAGCCAATTACCTACTATGGCCAACGTGTCGGTAAATTCCGATTGTATTTTACCGTTTGGCATTGGGCCGATGTTGAGCAAAAAGTTGGCATCGCGACCGGCGGCGTTTACCAGGTAATGGATAATCTGTTTAGATGATTTAAAGCTCCTGTCGTTGATGTTGAAGCCCCAGCTGTTATTGATGGTTTCGCAGGTCTCCAGGGGCAGGTTGCCAATTTTAGAGCCCCCGCTGAAACCTGTGGTATTAGCGCCGGGCAGGTCCTTCTCAAACATCTGGAAATCCTCGCCGCCTATTGGCTCCATATGGTGGTTATTGCCAACCAGTATCGCAGGGTTTAGTTTGTGTATCAGGCCATATATTTCGTCGTAATGCCAGTTTACGTTTTTTCGCTCCCAATGCCCGTCGAACCAAATCCCTTTTACAGCAGGGTATTTTGTGATGAGTTCGGTAAGCTGGTCTTTCATGAATTTGATATAGCTATCCCAATCGCCGTTTACGGGCTTGCCATCAACAATCGGGCTACCGAAAGCATAATCAGGTCGGCCCCAATCCAGCAGCGAATAATAAAAATGCAGTTCGATGCCTTCCTTTTCGCATTCTTTGGCCAGTTCCATCAAAGGGTCTTTATGGTATGGGGTAGCATCCACAATGTTGTAAGGCGACATTTTGGTGCCGAACATGCTGAACCCATCATGATGGCGCGAGGTAACTGTGATATACTTCATGCCCGCTTTTTTGGCAAAGGCCACCCATTCCTTTGCATTAAATTCCTGTGGGTTAAAAAAACCGGCGAGGCGTTTATAGCTATCATAAGGTATCTTTTTTTCATGCATCACCCATTCGCCATCGCCCAAAATGCTGTAGATACCCCAGTGGATAAACAAGCCGAACTTCAGCTCCTGGAATTTCTTCCGGGCGGCGAGGTTATCGGCAGTGGGCGCGTACGGGCTTTGCGCACGGGTATTTAAGATAGCCGTTAAAAACAGCAGGCAAATGAGGGTAAGTTTCCGCATAATGATGTATATAGATTTATCGAGCCGAAAATTAGCAATTTTTATGCTTAACCGTAACATTCACATTTATATTATTTACAGTTAACAGTGTAATCATAACCTTGCAGGATATTGTCTGAACCGGGATTAAGCAGATTAACCGGATTGCCGGAATTCATAGCAATTGGTTGTCTATGGCTTAAATTCTGTTCATTCATTAATTCCATAAAATTCGAGTTCAGACAATTTATCGATAACTATATTTACCCTCATGTTAGATTCCCGCAGAGATTTCCTTAAAAAGGCAGCCATGCTTACCGGCGCGGCAGGTCTTAGCAGCGTTTTGCCCGCATCCATCCAAAAAGCACTGGCCATAAACCCGGCGGCTGGCAGCACCTGGCACGATGCCGAGCACGTTGTTTTCCTGATGCAGGAGAACCGCTCGTTCGATCATTGCTTCGGTATGCTGAAAGGGGTACGCGGATATAACGACCCACGGGCTATCGACCTTCCCAATAAAAACCCCGTTTGGCTGCAAACCAACGAAAAGGGCGAAACATTCGCGCCTTTCCACCTCGATATCAAAAACACCAAGGCCACCTGGATGAACTCGCTGCCGCACAGCTGGACCAACCAGGTAAACGCCCGCAACGACGGCAAATTCGACCAGTGGCTGATAGAGAAAAAATCGGGTAACCCCGAGTACCGCGATATGCCCCTAACCCTGGGCTACCATACCCGTGCCGACCTGCCCTTTAACTACGCCCTGGCGGATGCGTTCACCGTGTGCGATCAAAATTTCTGCTCATCGCTTACCGGCACTACGCCAAACAGGTTGTTCTTTTGGTCGGGTACCATACGTGAAGAACAAAAAGAATCATCACGGCCGAGGGTTTGGAACGAGGACGCCGATTTCGGCACACTGAACTGGACCACCTTCCCCGAGCGGCTGGAAGATGCAGGCATCAGCTGGAAATGCTACCAGAACGAATTGAGCATACCCGTTGGTTTCGAGGGCGAGCAAGACCCATGGCTCTCAAACTTTACCGATAACCCACTGGAGTTTTTTGAGCAATACAATGTAAAACTGCACGATAAGCACACCGTCTTCCGCAAGAAAATGCTGGAAATACTGCCCGGCAAAATCACGGAGACCGAGGTCAAGATAAACGCCCTGCCGGCAGGCGATGCAAAGCTTAAGCGACTTAAGGAGGAATTGCATTGGATGCAGGAGCAACTGGCCGATATCAAAAACAACCCGCAACTATTGGAGCCGGGTGCATTCGACAAGCTTTCGCAAAAGCAGAAGAACATACACCTTAAAGGTTTCGACACCAACCGTACCGACCCGCATTACCACGACCTGACCACTCTGAAATACGACGATAACGGCACTAAACGCGAAATGCAGGTGCCAAAAAGCGATGTGCTGCACCAGTTTAGGCAGGATGTAAAAACAGGCAAGCTACCAACAGTATCCTGGCTGGTAGCACCCGAGAATTTCTCCGACCATCCCGGCGCGCCATGGTATGGCTCCTGGTACGTATCCGAGGTGCTCGATATTCTCACTCAAAACCCGGAGGTTTGGAAGAAAACCATTTTTGTGTTGAATTACGACGAGAATGACGGCTACTTCGACCACGTGCCGCCTTTCGTGGCCCCGCACTCGCACAAAGAGGGAACGGGCAAGGTGTCTAATGGCATTGACACCCGTGTAGAATTCGTAACCCTGCAGCAAGAGCAGGAACGCAAGGATTTCCCAACGCATTACGACCGCGAAAGCGCCATAGGCCTGGGCTTCCGGGTGCCAATGGTTATCGCATCGCCCTGGAGCCGCGGCGGCTGGGTAAATTCCGAAGTGTTCGACCATACCTCCTGCCTGATGTTCCTGGAGAAATTCCTCGCGCACAAAACCGGCAAAACCATCACCGAACATAACATAAGCGATTGGCGGCGCACCGTTTGCGGTGATTTAACGACAGTATTCCGCCCCTACCATGGCGAGCATATAGCCAACCCCACGTTCCTGGATAAGAATAAATATGTAGAAGGCATCCACAAGGCCAAGTTCAAAAAACTACCGACTTTCAAGAAACTGAACGAGACCGATATCAGGCTCATCAAAACCAACCGCCACGCATCGCCCCTGATGCCGAAGCAGGAAACGGGCATCAAACATTCCAACGCGCTGCCTTATGAATTATATGCCGATGGTGTATTGAGCGATGATAAGAAATCGTTCCAAATCAAATTCGAAGTATCAAACAGGGCATTTGGCAAACAAGCGCTTGGCGCGCCTTTCAATGTGTACGCGCCGGGTAGGCACGCCGGCTTTTACAACCCCGGCCAGATGGAAGCTGCCCGCACGTGGAGCTACGCCCTCACTCCCGGCGATAACATAAGCGATGAGTGGGCATTGAATGATTTCGAAAATAGCCTGTACCACCTGCGCGTATATGGCCCCAACGGTTTCTACCGCGAATTTAAGGGCAACGCCCAAGACCCCGACCTGACTGCCGATGTGAAATACCAGCAGGATGCCGCAGGCAAAAAGCTTACGGGCAACATCCAGATAGGTTTCAGCTCGGGCAGTACAACGCCGTTGCTGGTAGAAGTGATTGACAATGCCTACAAAAGCGCACCGCTTACCCGCACGGTTTACAACGCCGCAAGGTTTACGCCGCTGGTGCTAAACCTGCAAAAAAACCATTGCTGGTATGATTTTACCATAAAGGTTAAAGGCCACACCACTTTCGAGAAACGCTACGCAGGCCGGGTAGAAACCGGCAACCACAGCTTTACCGACCCATTGATGGGTGGTGTTGTAGTTTAGTCGGAAAGACGGGAAGTCCGAAAGTCAGTAAGTCCGAAAGAGAGCTACAAAAGTCGCTTTATTTGACCCTAGCACCGGCTGTTTGTTTCAGACTTCCAGCCTTTCCGTCTTCCTGACTTTCGGACTTTCGGACTTCCTTTTACTCCCCGCCCAACAACGGATTGTTAACCACACCGGCGAACAGTACCAACCCGGTTTTCATCTCGCGAATAACGAAGATGAAGGGGCGGTTGAATTCCAATACCGGTATAGGGCCTGCCGAAGTAAGGCCGATTTCTACCGATGTTGCGGCGGCGGCTTCGGTGCCTTGCTCGTTCACATCTACAAACGCTTTATGCTTAACATCGGTTATGGTGAGGCCGCCCGCGGCGCGGATGCCCGTAAAGTCGGCCATATCGCTAAAGGCCCGGCCCATGCCCAGGTTTATCAACGGGTCTTTTAACGATTTGCCATAGCTGAATTTAAACTTAGGGAAGTAAACCTGGCTTTGCTGTGCGCCCAGCCCGGCCATCCAGCTGTTCCACTTATCAGCATTAATACTCGCTATCAGTTCTTTCGCCGATACGCTTGCATCGGGCAAAATAGCTACCATGCTGAACCTGTCGTGCGCATAGGGAAATTCGGCGATGATGGTGGTTTTGCCACCCTCGGTAACGATATTGTTGTTGTAATCTATCTTACCGGCCATAAAATCGGCCTGTACGCTACCGCTGCCTGCGAGGTTAAAGTTGCGCTTTTTGGTTTCGCCGGCATCGAATTTGGTTTTCCATACGCTTTTGAAATAGATAGCGTTGATCAGGAACATCTGCGATTCACTGTTAATGGCATCTACAATACGGGGTATCTTGCCGTTGGTTTTATCGCTTACCCAGCTGTTGATGGTGTTTTTGGCATCGGGGCTGGCAAAATCCAAGGCCTGCACCTTTGCCTGGTAGCTGCTGGTATTTACATCGATAAACGGTTGCAGCACCTCAAGCCCCTGCCGGTACCAGATGGAGTTGGCTATTTTTAGTTGCGTGTTGGGTTCCAGCCCCGGTAGTTCCGTCATCAGCTTGTTATAGTAACTATTTACTGCAGGCTGCGTAAAGCCGGTGAAATTCATGGTACTGTTGATAGCATCCAGCGTTCCGTTGCGGGCGCCGTTGGCCGTCATCCCCACGGCGAAGCTTACGCTAAGCGGCGACATAAACAGGTTTTTGTCGGTGCCCTCTGATGCCGATATCTCTTTGAACAGCTTGAGTGTAAACGCATTATCCGCTGCTACCTTTTGTTGTTCGGCGGCGGTAAGCACCAGGCTCTTGCCCTCGCCGGGGTCGATGTCGTTTTTATTGCAGGAAACGAAGCCAATCATTAATAAGCCAAATAGCAGCGGAGCAATGCGTTTCATAAGATCAGTTTTTAATTTATTTTCACCTGGTTAGTTAATTACATTACGGGGACGTATTTACAAGTGATACAGGCAAATGGAGAAAAATTACTTGCTAAAATCTCCGTGTTTTTGCCATAATGCAGCAAAAAAAGGTAGTTTTTCTCATTTTAGTGATGCGTTTTGCGTCTATTTTTCGCACTTCTCCCCTCGCTATCGGAAACGTCAAATTTCAGCACCTTAATTTGACAAATAAAGAAGCTCCGCGTTAAGGATAGTAGTGGAAACCCCACAGCCGCGGGAGGGATGGCGCGGGTGGAAGGGCGAGGAGTTGGAACGTATAGCCTGGGCCGTAGGCAACGCCATCAATTACGGCTAACAAAACCCGACGGCTCGTTTTTTAATAAAATTATCCAGCATATAAAACGTGTTTAATTCTCAACTTTTAATCCTAAATTTATCTGCCTGCAACAAACCCCGGTTGCATCGAAACCAAATTATCAAAACCAATAGCTGATGAAAAAAATCCTGTCCGTACTGCTCGTGCTTTGCCCTGCTTTATTGTTTGCCCAGGGCAGCAAAGTGTTCGATAACCTTACCGTAAACAGCAAAATACTCAAGAGCGAACGCAAGTTTGCCATTTACCTGCCGCCCGATTACGAAACCAGCGGCCGCAGCTACCCCATCCTTTACCTGCTGCATGGTGCGGGCGACGACCAAACCGGCTGGGTGCAATTTGGCGAGGTGCAAAACATTACCGACAAAGCCACCCGCGAGGGTAGCGCCACCGCCATGATCATTGTGATGCCCGATGCCAACACCGGTCGCAGAGGCTATTTCAACGATATTAAGGGCGACTGGAATTACGAGGATTTCTTTTTTACCGAACTGATGCCCTACATAGAGAAAAAATACCGCGTAAAAGCCGAGAAGCGTTACCGGGCAATTGCCGGCCTCAGCATGGGCGGAGGTGGCAGCTTTGTTTACGCGCTGCACCATCCAGAATTGTTCTCTTCGGCTTGTCCTTTAAGCGCAGCTACCGGTTTCCTGAGCCTGGATGAGGCTAAAGCAGGCATAGCCCGCATGAACCCCGGCGTAACCCTGACCGATAGCACCATAACCAACTTTTACAACAATTACAGCGTAATACCTTTGATGAACGCCCTTACCGATGCCAACAAAAAAGCCGTGCGCTGGTATATTGATTGCGGCGACGACGACTTTTTGTACGAGGGCAACGGCCTGGTGCATAACCTGATGCGCAAAAAGGAGATACCGCATGAGTACCGCATCCGCGACGGCGCCCACAACTGGACCTACTGGCGCGCATCGTTACCCAGTGTGTTGGAGTTCGTATCCCAGGCATTTCATCAGTATTAATTAGTTCATGGTTCATAGATAATGGTTCATGGTAGGATTTGAGCAATTTGAATATCTACTCTGCTATTCGTAATTTGGCTATGAACTATGAGCTACTATCATCCATGAACTATTAACCATGAACTAACATATATGCAACGCAGACAATTCCTAAGAAATACAGCTGTCGCCGCAGGGGCATTATCGTTTTTGGGCAACCGTAGCTTTGCTTCGATATTGGTTGATCCGGCTTACCAGGTTATCCCATTACGTAATAACGTAGGTATCTTTATCGAACAGGGCGGCACCATCGCCTGGATGGTGAACAAGGAAGGCATCGTAGTGGTTGACGCGCAGTTCCCTAACACCGCACCGCACCTGATTGCCGAAATGCAGAAGAAAAGCGATAAGCCCTTCCAGTGGCTCATCAATACCCACCACCACGGCGACCATACCAGCGGCAACATCGCTTTTAAAGGCATAGCCAAAAATGTGGCCGCGCACGCCAATTCGCTTGTAAACCAGCAAGCATCGGCAGTAAAGCAGAAAAAAGAAGACCAGCAACTATACCCCGATACTACGTTTACCGATAAATGGAAAGTAAAAGTAGGCGACGAGATCATCAGCGGGCATTACTTTGGCGCGGGCCATACCAATGGCGATGCCTTTATCCACTTTGAGCATGCCAACATCGTACATGCAGGCGATTTGGTGTTTAATAAAATGCACCCGTTTATCGACCGCGGCGCAGGCGCATCGTGCAAACATTGGCCAATCGCCCTGGAAGCTGCCACCAAGCACTTCGATAAAAACACGCAATACGTTTTCGGCCATGCCTTCGAGCCATTAAAAGTTACCGGCACGGTAGAGGATGTAAAGCAGATGCAGGATTATCTGGAGAAACTGGTGGCTTTTGTAGAAAGCAGCATAAAAGCCGGCAAAACCAAGGAGGAGATATTAGCCGCAAAAGCTATCCCCGGCGTAACGCTTTGGCAGGGCGATGGTATACAGCGCAGTTTGTCGGCGGCGTATGAGGAGTTATCGGCGTGATAGAAGATCCGTTCTTATCTTTAAATGTAGAAAAGAGCTTACAAAAGCGCCGGCTAATTTATAGGACAGGCTTTTTTATGCTCTTTTCTTATACGATGTTTTGCTTCATTGCCATCCCGGGGATTGTCGTCTTCAATCTTTTTGGTGCCTTGATTATTAAACTTTCCGGCGCTCCACACTACATAGAGACGCTGTGGGGGATTACAGTTGTAATTTGGGCGTTAATTGATACGTGGGTAATGCACCTTACCGTAAAAATAAGCGGGAGCGGCGATAGCGCAAGCAATCGAAAATTGCTGCACGAGGCATTGACAATAAAATATCCGCGGGCAAGCAGGATGAAGAATACCAAAGCCTATGTTAGATACCAAAAGGGCCGAATATACCCCAGCCTGTCAACGTCTATAAGCTGCCTGTTTGATGGCGGAGATGTTTATTTAAATGTGATGTCGTTAGGCAGGGGGGATTCGCTATTTGCTTTTTTGGGAGTAATAAACTATTACAGGGCCAAAAGTTTGGCCAAAAGCTTAAGCAAAGAAAACAAATGGAAATATGAATTTAGCAATTAAAGCTGTTTTAATAATTCCCGTTGTTGTTTTGATAGGCTGTAAACCCAATACAGCAGGCACGCCGACGGAAGCGTTAAAAAAGGATACTTTAAAGCAATCGCGCGCTATTGTTCCAAATCAACAAACTCTCGCTACGCCTTCTGCCGATGCTTTTGAAAAAGCTATTTACCTCAAAATAGACAAGGTACACTCGGGTAATATCTTTAAAAAAAGCGATGGTATTGACTGTTTTTACCGGATTCTAGAAGTGCCCGAAGAAGAAAACATCATGCTGGTAGCAGAACATATATCTTTAGGCGAAGAGGGCGGAAATTATAAGCTACTAAAGCGAATACACCTCACTGGCCCAAATACGCCATTGGCAAACTATTTTTTTAATTCGAGCGATTCGTTGAACTTTGTGGATAGCGTTACCGTTGCAATACATATTAACAACAAGGTAGTCGCTATTAATTTGGATAAAATGAAGTAAAGCCGTGCATTTGCACGCTAATTAACATTACTGATATGAAATTAAATCTCCCGGAGCGGCCGCTTCTAATTTTCTGCATGTGTATATTCATGCTTATTTTTAGCCAAAAAACAATGGCACAGCAAGAAGAACAAATGGTGAGGCTGGCGAAGATACAGGTAGACCCCGCACAGTTAGCCCAATATAACGCCGCTTTAAAAGAGCAGATGACCACAGCCGTGAAGCTTGAGCCGGGCGTACTTACCTACTACGCTGTTGCCGATAAAACCAACCCCGCGCACATCACCATACTGGAGATATACGCCGATACAGCTGCATACAAATTGCACATAGAAACGCCCCACTTTAAAAAATACAAACAAACGGTGCAGCACATGGTAACATCGCTGGAACTGGTGGATGTAAACCTAATCGGGGCTGCTACAAAACCGGGAAGTAATTAATACCATTATCATATGAAAGCCTTGCTTTTCGCCGCCCTCATATCCTTATCCGCCCTATCGGGCGCTAAGCTAAGCAGCACCGCCGTGCTGGAGAAGATGTACGCCAAATACCACGGCAAATGGCATACCTCGCTTACATTTAACCAAACCACCCAGCGTTACCGAAACGATAGCCTGTTGCGCAGCGATACCTGGTACGAGCACATCGTTTATCCGGATTTGCTGCGGATAGACTTTGGCGACAAAACGGGCAACGGTGTTATTTACCGGGGCGATTCATCGTACGTGTTCCGCAACAATAAGGTAGTACGGGCGGGCAAAGGCGAAAACGAATTGATTTTCTTTTTAGGCGGGATGTACTTCAAGCCATTCGAGCAGGTGCTGGCCCATTTTGCCGAGCTGAAGTTCGACCTGTCCAAATTTCATGAAGACACTTACAACGGCAAGCCCGTTTACGTGATAGGCGCCGATAAGGATGGCGAAAAAGTAACCCAGCTTTGGATAGACAAGGATAAACTAGTGGCAGTACGATATTTTAAATACGACGCCAACGGCAAGGAAGAAGCCACTTTTGAGCAACACGTACAACTAAAAGGCGGCACGTGGAGCGAAACCTTCTGCAAGTTCTACATCAACGATAAACTGCTGCAAACAGAAACGTATCATGATATAGTGCCCAATTTACCTACTGATAAGGCTGTTTTCGATCCATCATTGTTAGGCAACAAATAAGGCAGGCACCAAATTAATACGCCACGTATTCCTTCTGATCTATCCGCACCGAGCCTTTGTTTTCGGTGGTGCTGATGTACATCGAAATGCGGTAAAAGTCGTTATCGAAAACGTAGATATTATTATACCTGTCTGCCCCCTGGAACTGCATCACGAGCCTTGAACGGCGTGCCTGTGCAACCATATTGAGGATGTGCTGCGGATCGCGCGAGGTATAGGTAACCGTATGCAACACCGCCGTATTGGGCAAAACTTTGTTTACGCCTATAACGATGGTCTGCTCGCTCGCCTTTGGGTTTATCGACCGGAAATGTTCTATCTTCTTACCATCCACTTCTTCAATATACTGGTGCTTAAACACCCGGCCAAGCGTTAAATAGGTATGCGCCTGCCCGTCGCTCAGGTTAGCCAGGTTGGTAAGATCGGCAAAAGTGATGCTTTGCGCGCGGGCGCTAACCTGCAGGCAAAACAATAGCATGAGCAACAGGTATTTTTTCATTTCTTTTCCTCCCAACAAATATAATCCATTTTAAGTGAGTTTGTAAATGCGGCATTATAGCTTTACCGGATAATATGCTATTGCTTTTTTAATACTATCGGCTCATTAAGCATCTCGTACATGGTTTTAAAAAACGCTCTCAATTCCGGGTATTCATCGCGGCTGTAATAACTTCTTTTAAAATCAATAACATAGTTAACAATTATCGCCCCTTGAAACTCCCCAACAGACCGTTTAAAAGTGATGCTATTATCAGCCAATACTATTGTTAGTGATTTTGGCAGCACATCTGTTTTATACCCCGCAGGGATAATATACCTGCCATTTACAGAATAGGTATTCAGGTAAATAAAATCGATATCGGAGAGGCGGGTTTCACTTAAAAACGGATTTTGCCCCAGGCCTGTAAACAGATTGGGATTAATATAGATATAGTTGGCATCAGACCCGGTAAGTTCCAGCTTAAAATCGAAATCTTCGCGTAGCGGCAAAGTATCCACATCCATATTGGTAAACTTATGGGCTATTATCTCCAGGTTGGAATTGCCTTCCTTAAGCTCATCTTCGATATATTTTTTTTGCCCAATGTCATCGTATTCTTCCAGCTTGCTTATGCGTTTATAATTCGAACTGCTCTTTTGCACGTTCCCTTCCAGCTTACCGACCGGGCTCACGGTGGCATTTACAAAAACAATTTCCGTAGATGAAACGCCGGTTTTAAGCTTTATCACGTCGGTGCCTAGCCGGTCCGCGTTAATCATAAGCATATTTAAGCCCAGTAATTCGTATGGGGTGTTATTATACGTATTGTACTTGCCTGTTGCATCCATCACATAAAAATTAATCGCATCTATAGGCACCTGCACAACCGTTTTATTCAACCTGCCGAAACTTGGATTCGTTAGTTCTATTTCCCCATTATCGCGTGTGCCCAGTACCAACAGGGTTGCTTTTATCCCCGCTAATTTTAAGAGGTGATACAAAATGAGGTTGATTTCGGTTGAATTGCCTGTTTTGTTAAGCCATGATTTTTGAATGCCATCCTCCGTGTACCATTTGTCTACTTCGTTCCATTTCATCGCATTTTTAACGGTATTAAACAGGTAAGCTATCTTGTCGTCGGTAGTGGCAAGGGCATTTGCATCGCTAATTAATTGTGCTTCTTTATCCAGCGGTAGTTTAAGCTGGCCGCCAAAATCCTCATCGGCCAATACTTCTTCTGCTATGGTGTTCCAAAAGGCAAATGCGCGCATAGGCTTAAAATAAATCCCTTGTAAGTTGTCCTCTATCGAATGCATATATGGCTCTATTCTAAAGCCGGGTACATTTTTCATGCTCCATATGTAATTGGTTACATAGCTATCTTTCGGAGTAAAAACTGTATCATTAACAAAGGGCAGGGTTGCCTTCTTAACGATGCTGAAGCTATACCTGAAGTGTAAACCTGCGTTTAGTTCACTATAGCGGGTTGGTATCAGCGTCTGGAAAAGCCAATCGGGATAGTTGTACCCATAACCCGTTTTCCAGGTATATTTTATTTCTATAACCGAGCCTGCCTTTGCTTTGGGGAATGTAAATACAATAGCACGCCGCTGTTTATCTATCTTTTCGGTATAAAAAAGTTTGGGGTCTACAGGTGTTCTTACGATGGTATTGCCCTCCAGGTTTATGGTTTCCGCCTGGATATTCTTTATCGATTCGTTGCTGCGCGCGCCGAAATATTCTAAACGTATATTGGCTTGTTCGAGCCCTTTATCATTGAATATTTTTATCCGTTTGTGACGCTCCATCACAATAGACTCATACTTATCATAAGTAATTTTGCCCACATCAAACAGCACCATGGCGTTGGCCCCTCTATCGAAATTGCAAGAGGCGAGTTTAAGGTCGGCAGTATCTATTTCACCATAAATGGATGTTTGCGCACTAACATTGAAGCCTGCGCATATAAAGAGCAAAAGGAAAGCGAAAATATTTTTCACGTGAACGGCTTTGGTGCTACCAAATTAACAAAATGCTGCAACAAATAAAATTAGGGGTGATAAGTGGTCACCGCATGCCGCAGCACATCGCCTTTGTAAAACAGCACATCTTTAAACTTCCCGTCGATATATCCCTGCGCCTGATCGGTAAAGTTTGGCGACGATGCATCGAATGAATGCCCGCCGGTGATAATGGTTTTTGCTTTGAGGATGGGGCCAAACTCAACGGCAGCTATAAAGCTATTACCCGAGTAGCCGTAACGTTTTTGTGTACCCGGCATTATACGGCTCACGAATGAGGGCAGCTGCCCAAAGTTGGATGAGGTTTGCCCTACCGGCAGGCTGGGCAAGGCATCGCTAAAGGTAAGGCCATCCGCAGGGCGCTGGTACCGGTTGATATCGCCCCACTGCGTCTTCCAGCTGCCGTAGCGGGTTTGCAGGGTATTCAATGCCGTACTAAACATTTCCAGCTGGCGGGCGGCGGGTAGCGTTTGCAACAAACTGCGCATGCGTTTTACGATGTAGCTACTCTCGCCTGGCTCGGGCGGGGGCATGGCGCGGAACACCAGCGTGCCCCATTCTACTGCCAACGTGGTAGCTACGGATGTGGCCCCGCTACGCCTATCCCAGGCCTTCAGTATGGCCATAGGTTCGGCCAGTTTGGTTTTGAGGCTGTCGGGTGCGCCATCGTAGGCGGCAAAGAGGTTGGGCAGCAGATCGTCGAAAGCGGCGAGGTAATGATCGTAGCCCTTGGCAATCAAGCCATCCAGCGTAAGGTTTTTGGCATCCTTCAAAACATTCGCGGCGGTTATGCCCCGGTAATTTTCATCGTCGGGTGCCATATAAAGGGGGTATTTTGCCCTGTTGGGACCGGCAACCCCTGCCGACGTAAAAACCGATGAATTACAGTTTTGAATAAACCCGGTAGATGGGTTGTACACATGCACCAGCTCATCTATAGTGCACAGCCCCTTCCATTCGGTGGCGGGCGTTGTACCGTCTACGGGTATCTCCCAGTTGAACGCCGGATCGCGTTTGGGCATAAAATTGCCGTACCAAAAGGCGGTGTTGCCTTTATCGTCGGCATAAACGGTGTTGTTGCTGGTATTGGCCAGCAGGCCCATGGCCTTGCGGTACCCGGCCAGGTTATTGGCTTTGGTAATCAGCCATGATTCCAGCAGGGCTTTGTAAGATCGGTTGTAGTGCTTCAGGGCAAGCCATTTGCCATTGCGGGCAGCCAGCACGGGGCCATGATGGGTATAGTACGCGGTAATATCGGTAGCCGCCAGCGTATCGCCTTTTTTTACCAAAAGCCTCAGTTTTTTTTCCGTTACGGGGCGTAGTTTACCATCGTATTGGTAAAACCATTTGCCGTCTTTTTTCACTACGGTTTCGGCATACATATCGCCAACGTCGGCATAGCTGCTAGTGTGCATCCAGCCGCAATGGGCATTAAAGCCCTGGTATATAAAAAACTGGCCCCAGGTAACCACGCCATAGGCATGCAAACCCTCTTCGCTTTGCAGCCCTACCTCGCTGCGGAAATAAAAGGGCACGTGCGGGTTAATGTATAGCATGGCATGCCCGCTTGCCGTGCGCGATGGCGAAATGGCAAAGCCGTTAGAGCCAATCTCGCGCTCCTGCTTCATGTTGATGATGCTTTGCGGGTTGTACAGCGCACCCACCCTGTTCGCGGCATCGCCATAAAAAGCTTCCGTTTCTTTAGCTGTGATGTCGCCCGTTTCGGTTGCGGCTACGCTGCCATCGGTAAACATAAGCGCGTACCAGGGTTTGAATTTTTTAAAAACCAGCGGCTTTACTTCCGGGTGTTTGTACAGGTAGTAATTAAGCCCATCAGCAAAGGCATCCAGCAGTTTCCTGAATGAGGGGCTGCTGTTTTTATAATCATTTATGGCATCGGCACTATCGGCTATCAATTGCAGCTGCACATCGGTATAAAGCGGGGCAGCACCGTCGGCCTCGCTTTGGCGGCCCATTTGGTACAGATAGTTACGTTCTATGCCCTTGAAGTTTTCCTCACCCTGCGTGTACATTAACCCGAACACCACGCCCGCATCCGTTTTTGAGTAGATATGCGGCGTACCATAATTATCGCGGATAATGGTTACCGATTGCGCCTGCTGCTTGTAGCGGGCAATCTCTGCAGGCGTATATGTTTGCGCCAGCATTTGCAGCGGCAGCGCAAAAAGGACGAATATAAAAAGCTTCTTCATAAGCGATATATCGGCAGCATGGCTTATGGCCCGCTGCCGGGGTTTAAACTATTGCCAATTTAATAATAATTGCCATAATGTGGCCTACTGTTGTTGCTCCCGGCCAAAAAGGAGGCGAATAATAGTGTAAAATGGACACTTTAAAAACATTTACCAAGTGCCGCCTTCAAACAAATCATCAATACGCCAAAAACAGCTATAAAAAAAGCCATTATTAGCATTAACACCCGGCATAGTGTATCGTAAAAAAAATACTTTAAAAAGTTTTTTACACTATGCCTATAATTTGTATATTGGCATTATAATTTACAGCATTTTGTGTTCGATGCTGTTTTGGCAGCAAAAGCAAATAATATTTAAGGATAGTGTAACATTTATATGTAAAACTTCGTCTTTTTATAATAAGACGAAGACAATATATGGTCTGCAATGTCGTTTATTTGTATATTTGACAGTTATCTATCGGTATGATGGAGGGTGCGACTAGTTTTCCGCAGGAAAAACAGCTCCCATGATGCCATTTAAAGAGCCATTCATCAACCGCAGGGTTGCATAAATAAAGAACTTGGATAAACTAACATGTTATCTGAGATTTAGTTGATCGACATTATTTGAGAGATGATGTTGCAGAGCGTCCCGGGGTGAGATACGGGACGCTTTTATTTTATACGGATTTCACCGATTTTTGTTGTTTTTTTTCCGAACCTTGATTTACGGGATTTAGCGATTTCAGGATTATGCAGGATTATTTTCTGAACCATGATGCGCTTGATTTAAGGATTCCACGATTCATGCTTAACATAATGCACCTTTAACCTTTAACCTTTAACCTTTAACCTTTAACCTTTAACCTTTAACCTTTAACCTTTAACCTTTAACCTTTAACCTTTAACCTCATTTCTTCCTATACATCGCCATTACCAGCGTTACCATACGGTTGTAGGTATCGAGGCCCTGGGGTTGGTTGTTGGCCTTCAGGAAATTATCATAAAAAATGCCGGTGATTACGTTGGCTTTATTCTGGTAAGCATGCCAGTATTGGCGCTCCTGCTTAAAATCGGCTTTTACTTGCGGGGATATGCGTTTCTTGAGGGGTTTGCTCATCAGGCTATCGGCCATGTATAGGCTAAACATAAACTCGCGCACGGCCAACTGGTAGGCCGAGTAGCGCAGCAACCTGTTGCGCGAGCCGGTTGCGGCCAGGTAACCCACAAAGTTGGCCTCGTCCTCGGCCCCGTACCCCATCTGGTGGCTCATTTCGTGGCAGGCGACGAATGGCCGCACAAATGCCGGTTGCTGGTAATTCAGCTGTGCCTCGGTGGAAAAAGGGTTGTAATAACCCGATGTGCCGATATAGTTGAGCAACGGCGTAAGCAGGGATGGTTTGATAGCCGGACTATACGTTTTAAAATTAGCCGATGTAGTGCCCAGCTTTTTTACCGCTTCCATTGCATTTTTATAGATGGTATCGTTGGATGCCGCCAGATCGGCAGCGGTGACACGGGCGCGGGTGGCGTTGGCGCTATCTATCAGCAAAGTAGTAACCGCTTGCAGTTGCGCAACCGTAAATTTCTCTTCTTTCAAATGAAGCCTTTCTGCAGCCGATGGGCGAAAATAATTAAGACCCCAAAAAAGGTAAAACAGTAATATGCCGACCTGCACGCCTATCAACAGTCCCAGAGCCAGCATTCCTGCGCGCAGGAAACGTTTCCTGATCAAATGCCCGATGAGTTTAATCACCGCGTACAGCAAATAGGCAACCACCGCAATGTATCCCAAATCGCCAAAGCTAAAGGGCAACAGATTGAGCACCGGGTGCAGCACAAAACAAATAGCCGGGTAAAGGCCTTGCGAATAATACCTCTCTATCGCCGCAGGGTGCCGGGCAAAAAGCATCAGCAGCCAAATGGCGAGGGCCAGCAGCGCAATAACCGCGCATCTTTTTAGCAAGGGATGTTCTGCGAAATATCGTTTTATCTCCACAGGGTAAATATATGGCTTTTAGCGGCCGCTGGTAAACATCCGGTTAAAACAAAAGCCCTCCGTTTGCTGCGGAGGGCCTTGCTATTAAAAATCACGAAATGATTATTTTACGCTTACCGGTACCGATAACTTATCCCAGTTAAGTGAGAAGCCTTTGCCGTTGATTTTATAAACCAAACGCTCGTTCATGGCCGAGGCTACCGGTTTTACGGTTACACGCAGGGCATCCTGGCTTTCATCGTACTTAAAGGCACCCCATTGTTTGGCCACTTTATTGAAGATAATAGTCCAGGTGGTTTCTGTAGGGATGGCGAAGAAGCCATACGTACCAGCAGGCAATTTCTTACCTTCTATCATAATATCTTTGCTGGTGGTAAACACGGTGGCTTCGTTTGCACCGGCGCGCCATACTTTGCCAAATGGTTCCAATTCGCCAAAAACTTTACGGCCACGTACCGATGGGCTGCCGTAATTAATGGTAATGGTAGAGCCTGCAACTTTAGCGCTAACGCTATCGCGCGGGCTGGCGGGTTTTTGCTGTGCAAATGCAAAACTCGAAATTAACAAGGCAAACACAAAAAATGCTGCTGCCTTAACCTGGAATGTTCTTTTCATCATAATTCAATGTTTCTTTTTAGATTGATATATAAACGCCTGAAGCGTGATTTATTGTTGACAAATATAGGTGCATGTATTGGCAAAAATGCGCTTATTCATCCAAAAATAGCCCGATTTAAAAAACTTTTATCTCCCGGCCTTGTTATTCACCTATAACCCACATTGCAGTTAGGAATTGACCGAAAGGTTAAACAATTGTTGTGAGTTTTGGCCCTCTGTCCTCAACAAGGCAGAGGGTTTTTTTATGCAAAACGGCAATTTTATTCTTCGTCCTTTATCTCTTCCCAATAAAGGGTTTCCTGGTAAATATCGTTCTTGATAGCTACCTGCGCTTTTATGCGTTCCAGTTCGGCCTTTAATTCGTCGGCGCTTAGTGCCTTATTTAAGGAGTGATAAAAAATAGCGTACCCGGTACGGCTATTGATGCATTTGTAGTGTTTGTCAGCAGTATTCATGGCAGATAATGCTTGTTGTTATATAATACAAACTGCAAGGTTTTTGTTTTAGTATGGGAGGAATTGCTTAGGCGCGTTACTCTTTTTCTTGTTACTTTTATGCTGATTGTACAACACTGACATGCGTTACGAAGAATTCCTTCCCGATGGTATTTTGAAACATTACGTGCAATGCTATTTTACCTGCGAAAGCGATACCCATATCACCACGCATGATCAGGTTTTCGCTTCGGGCACGATGGAACTGATGTTTAACCTGGGCGACGATGGCCCGCAACGCATCATCAACGGCAACACAGTAAGCCAACCCCGCGTACAATTATGGGGACAAACCATCCGGCCCTTTACTTTCACCACCACCGGCAAGCATGCCATGCTCGGCATCCGCTTTTTCCCGCATACAGCAGCCTGTTTTTTTGAGGAACCCATTGCCGCGTTTAACGATGAGGTAACAGACCTGCATGATATAACCAGTACCGAGGGCCGCCTGCTGTATGATCGGTTGCTGTATACCGCCTCCTTACCCGCCCGTATCACGCTCCTCGAAGCGTTCCTGCTATCGCGCCTGCAGCGCTTCCAGCTAAAATTGGCAAAATTGAATATGATGGACCATATCATCCGTCGGCTAAATCCCGATGATTTGCCCGACCGTATCAACACTATAGCCGGGCGTTACGGTATATCATCGCGTTATCTTCAAAAGCTTTTCCTGGCTCACTCGGGGCTCACACCCAACCTGTTCGGCAAGATAGCCCGTTTCCAAAAAAGCCTGCAACTGGTAACGCAAAAGCAATTACCCCTAACCACCATCGCCTACCAATGTGGATATTACGACCAATCGCATTTCATTAAAGATTTTAAAACCTTTACCGGCATAGCGCCATCGCACTTCCGTCCGGAAAGTTCTACCGATTTATTCGTTCCGCTGAACAGGTAAGCTCAAGTTCCGATTTTTACAATTTGTTGGTTTGCACAAGCGGTAGGTTTACTGCTCGATAAAACCACCAAACATGAAAAAGAACATCATTTTAGCAGCCCTCGCCTTCTTATGCATCAGTAGCCTATGCCATGCGCAGGGCCTCGTCAACATCAAGAAAGAAATCGGAATAACCAACGCCCTGTATTTCCGGCTGTTCCAAAACAAAGATATGGCCATTGTGGATTTGTACACTGTCGATGGCAGCCTGTTACCGCCCAACGCGGCGGCTGTACGCGGCCGCGCCGCGCTCACCAAAGATTTTAAAACTGCGTACGCCGATACTAAAATCAAAGGTGTAAAATTTTCTACACTTGATATTTATGGCGTGGGTACGCAATACATAACCGAAGAGGGTACCTGGCAGGTAATCGGCACCGATGGTAAATTGGTTGATGCCGGCAAATACCTGAAGCTTTGGAAAAAGACCAAACAAGGCTGGAAAATATTTAGGGATATATTTAATAGCGACAGAAAAGGATAAAGTTGGCTGTGGGAAATATCAGCATGGCCATATGTCCGCGTCGCGAGTCGACTCACCCCCCGCCCCCTCCTATGCTGCGCAAAGAAGGGGAGATATTGGGGTTATATTTTTCTTCTTTTTCTTAACCCTCTTTGCGAAGCAGAGAGGGTCGACGTCCGCGTATTGCGGGCCGTCGGGGTGAGTCAAATATGCGAGCGACAGGAAACGAGTTTTAGAGTCCCGAATATTCGATATTTTCCCAGCTACTACCTTCCGCCGTCGCCCTGCGGCATATTGTTGTCTTCTTTATCGCGCCCCTTGTCCTTATCCTTAGAAAACTCCAGCTTGCCGAATTTGTAGCTAAGTGTAATACCGAAGCTTTGCAAAGGCACTTGCCTGATGCTTACCTGGTTAAAACCAGGGCCGAAGGTGGTAGCCCGTTGCGTTACGTAATGCGTAAACGGATTAGCGGCCTGCAGGCCAAGGCTAGCCTTTTTGTTCATGAATTGCTTGCGCACCGCAATATTGTAAAAGAAAAAGTACGGACGGGTACCCTGCAAATTCTTTTGCGATGAGTTGTAGTTAGCAAAAGCTTCTGCCATAAAATCATGCGGGAACTGGTAACTGGCATTGAGGTTGATGCGGTAAGCCAGCCCCGTTACTTTAGATACGCCCGGGTTGGTATTGGTACGGCTAGCAAAGAACATATTGGTACGCAAATTCAACTTGCCTATGGGTACCGACCCGAAAAGGTTGGCACCTACGGTGGTTTGCGTGCCGATATTGCTGCGCTGGTTCAGTAATACATCGGGATACACGCGGCCGTTAACGTCGAGGCTATCGTAACGGGTACTGAATTGCTGAATGTCATCGATGTTATGGCGGTAAAAGCTGCCTATATAAATATTAGCGCCGCCATCGAAAGATTTGTTGTAGCCAAGCTCGATACCGTGGCTCAGCTCGGGTTTTAAATTGGGGTTGCCGGTGCTAATGTTATGCGGATCGCTGATGTTGTAGAAGGGGTTCAGGTCGCCATAGTCGGGGCGCTCTATGCGATACGAATAACTAGCTTTTACAGATGAGGTCGGGCTCAGCTTATGCGAGAAGGTTAACGATGGCACTACGGTATTGTAACCCGGTATCACCACGCCGGGGAAATCGGCAGTGGTGTTGGTATGCTCGTCCCTGATGCCTGCTTTTACATCTAAAAATTCGTGGAATAACGATGTAGATACCGAAAGGTAGCCCGCATATATCTGGCGTTTGTAGTTGAAACCATAGCTTTGGTTTGCGTTATTGACATACGTACCATCGTTCAGCAGCGTATCGGTATTAACAACGTTCTTCAGGTTTTCTATTACCGCTTTTGCGCCGCCTTCCAGCGTGAAAGCTTTGCTGAAAGGATGCACATAATCAATAGAAATATTGGTTTCCCTGTCGTTGCCTGGGTTGCTGCTGCGCGAGCCGGATGTTGGGTAGCCGCCGGTTAAATAATCCTGCTCGTTAAAGTACGAGAAAGTATTTTTACCATAGCTGGTACTGTACAATATCTCCAGTTCCTGTCCTTCCTTTTTAAATTGTTTTTTGTAGGTCAGGCTAAGGTCGGTTGCGTTTACGTGGAACCGGCTATCGGATATGCGGTTGCTCAGCAAATCGTATATCGGCGTGCCGGCAGTAGTGCTTTTAAATTCGTCCTGGTTGCTAAAGCCATTGCCATGGTTACCGAAATGGTTAAAACCTACCGACGCTGTCAATTCATCTTTAGGCGAAATGCTCCAGTTGAAGCTGAGGCCCGATTGATAGCCGCTGCGACGTTGCGTATTGTTGCCGCCTTGCGTTAAATTGGTAATGGTACCCGCTGTTGCGTCGGTAGATGTACGGTTATTGCTGTTTAAGCCGGTTGTGGCCAACTGCGCATTCCCGCTGAAAAAAGCGTTTACACCGAAATTGTTCTTACGCATATTAAGGTTGAACGAGCCGTTCTCCAGCCTTGTACCTGCGGCGAGGTTAACGCTACCGTTGATGCCCTTTACCTTGCTATCTTTTAAGATGATGTTGATGATACCGCCTGTACCCGCAGCGTCGTACTTAGCACCGGGACTGGTAATTACTTCTATGCTTTTGATCTGGCTGGCCGGTATGGCCTGCAAGGCATCGGCAAGGCTGGCTCCGAAAATGCTACTCGGTTTGCCGTTGATGAGGAAACGCACATTGGCGTTACCCTGCAGTTCTACGTTACCATCAATATCTACCGATACCTGGGGTACTTTCTTCAGCACATCCAGCGCCACGCCGCCCTGGGCCGTAAGATCATTGGCAGCGTTGTACACCATTTTATCTATGCGGTTTTCTATGATGGGGGCCTTGGCGGTGATAGTAACCCCGGTTAGCTGATTTTGTACGGGGGCCAGCAATATATTGCTCAAGGCGGGGGTACCACCGCCATCGATTACCATTACATGATCAATAGTGGTGCGGGTGTAGCCCAAAAAATCTACGGTCACTTTATAGTCGCCGGCGGGTACGTTATCTATGCTAAACGTCCCTTTGGCGTCGGTGCTGATGCCGTTGAACGGACTGGTGGCGCCTTGCTTGAAAACCGAGATGGTAGCATAATCTACGGGCAGCTTAGTAACAGCATCAACAACTTTCCCGTTTATTTTACCTTTGCCCACTTGCGCAAAGCTATTTGCAGATATAATAACTAATAATAGGACCGAAAATATAGCCCTGATGGATAACCTGATATTCATAGAACCACAAAACTGCCAAAGAAATTTGGATAAAAACTGAGTTTAAGCTAAGGTTACGGAATTGTTACAGATGGGTGGCGATATGGGATGGCCGCGTAACGCCATGCATTTATAAGAATTTATTTCTCGTAAAGGCGCAAAGCCGCTAAGTGTTTAAAAAAACTTTTGGTCACCCGATACTCCCTAGAATATCAACACCAGCGTCCCCGCGATAATCAGCACCGCACCTACCGAGCTTTTCAGCGTGAGCGGTTCGCCCAAAAAGATTACTGATAGTACGATGGCGATGGCCACGCTCAACTTATCTACCGGTGCCACTTGCGATACCTTGCCCAATTGCAGCGCCTTGAAATAAAATATCCACGATAAACCCGTTGCGCAGCCCGATAGCACCAGGAACACCCAGTTGATTTTGGTTAAACTACCCATGCCGTGTTCCGCTCCTTTGTACAAAACAATCGCCCAGGCTATCAATAAAATAACAACGGTGCGAATAGCCGTAGCCAAATCGGTATCTACGCCCTTGATGCCAATTTTGGCGAATATAGCGGTGAGTGCCGCAAACAGTGCTGAGAGAAGAGCGTAAATCCACCACATATCCGTGTTTTTAATTAGCAATTACACAAAACTAAGCACAAAAACTGATTTTAAATTGAGGAGATTATTTACCTAAAAAGAAATAACAAGGTTATTCTGCCCGATGAAAATCATCAAAATTTACAATAAAATAGATTTTGTGGCACGTTATTCTTATCTTCATCGTTTTAACCCAATATGAAGAAAACCGATTTCGTTTATTCAGAAGAGTCTGAGCCGCATCGTATCCGTACAAAAAAGATATTGAAAAAGTTTCCGGAGCTTAGGAAACTAATAGGGAAAAACCCCAATACCATCTTCGCAATCATAGGCCTGGTAGCTTTCCAGGTGGTTTTAGCCTGGTTCCTGCGCGATCAATCGTGGTGGCTGGTAGTTGGTGCAGCTTATTTTTTAGGCGCCTTTGCCGATCATGCTTTATTTGTGATGATACACGAGTGCACCCATCAATTGCTCTTCAAAAACCGTAATGCCAACCGCTTTGCATCTATGTTTGCCAATTTGCCGCAGATATTGCCAAGCGCTATATCTTTCGAGAAATACCATATCAAGCACCACTCGTTCCAGGGCGTGCATGAACTGGATGCCGATTTACCCAACCGTTGGGAAGCAAGGCTCATCAGCAATTCATTCTTCGGTAAAGCCTTGTGGTTATTGTTTTTCCCGGTGTTCCAACTGTTCCGTTTATCACGCCTGCGCGAGATTCACCCATTCGACGGCTGGATAGTAACCAACTTTTTGATACAGGTAGTATTTACAGCCGCTATCGTTTACTTCATGGGTCCGCATTCACTTGTATTCCTGTTGCTTAGCTTCTCGTTCTCGGTTGGCCTTCACCCGCTGGGCGCCCGCTGGATACAGGAGCACTACCTTACCCACAGTGTAGAGCAGGAAACTTATAGCTATTACGGTCCGCTCAATACCGTGGCCTTTAACGTAGGCTTCCACAACGAGCACCACGATTTTCCTTCTATCCCCTGGAACAAGCTCCCGGATATCAAGAAAACAGCCCCCGAGTATTACGATACTTTGTATTACCATACCTCGTGGACCAAGCTGTTCTTCCAGTTTTTATTTGATAGGGAGATATCACTATTCAACCGCATCCTGCGCCGCGAGCGTGGCCGAGTGGCCATTACGGATACCAGCAAGCCGGATATTGAAATGACCGCCGACCTGAAAACTGAAAAGGTAGCTTAACCGTTATTTTAAAATATAGATGAGCCGCCCCTAGCAGGGTGGCTTTTTTTATACTTATACGCTATCATATTAAACCTGATGCATTTAAATGGCACAATTTTGCTATTTTTGATAACCAATAAGCTAATTTTGTGCGAAGTTGATAATATATGAAACGATTATATGTTATTAATGCTTATAAAGACATGAGCCGACGCAAGAAATTAAATGTGCTGATACCCATTGTGATACTGATGTTTGTTGGTGCCTATGCCAAGCATCGCCTTATTGATCGCAAGCAGCAGCCGGCCGGCCGATTGCAGGATAAAGCGATGGACGAAACATCGGGCATTGCCGCATCAACCCTTAACCCCGATATTTATTACGTACATAACGATAGCGGCGATACCAGCCGTTTTTTTGCCATAACGCCCGATGGTAAACTGCGAACCACCATCTATTACCGAGGCCATAAACAGCACCTGGGCGCGCTGGATGTAGAAGACATAGACGTTGGCCCCGGCCCCGTAAAAGGCAAAAGCTATGTTTACGTTGGCGACATAGGCGACAATTCTTCCCAACGGTTATTCATTACCATTTACCGCGCCGAAGAGAAAAAGACCTGGGGGAAAGACAGTGTGGCCAATACTGTCCCTGTTCCTATCAACCTGCAATATCCTGGCGGCCCACGCGACGCCGAAACCATGATGATAGATCCGCTGGAGAAGCTGATATACATCGTATCTAAACGTGGCGATAGCGTGGGCGTTTATACCTCGCCTCTCAACTACCGCAACGACGATACCGTTACCATGACCTTGCGCACCAAGCTGTTCTTTAAAGGCATACGCCCATTTAAATGGATAACTGCGGGGGATATTTCTAAAGATGGAACCCGCATTTTGCTGAAAAGCTACGAGAAAGTATATTATTGGACGCGTCGCCCCAATGAAGCCGTATGGCAGGCCATGCAGCGCCCCCCGCGCGAACTGCCTTATAAACAAGAGAAACAAGGCGAAGCCATTGGCTTTACGCCTGATGGCAAGGGTTATTATACTACCAGCGAAGGCGTGTACTCGCCCATTTATTATTACGACGTACCGAATTAATCAGCCGTTAGTTTTTTACCGCACCCGCGTACCCGCTCATATATTCCCTCGGCGATTTGCCTGTAATGGCCTTAAACACGTAGTTGAAATTGGTAATGCTGCTAAAGCCGCAGCTATACGCCACATCGGCAATGTTGTTCAGGCTGCCGTTTACCAGCAATTTACAGGCTTCGTTCACCCTCACCTTGTTTACAAATGCGATAAAGGTAGTGCGGGTATGCTTTTTAAAATACCGGCAGAAAGCGTTCGGCGTTAGATGCGCCAGGCGGGCTACTTCATCCAGCGTGAGGGCGTTGCTGTAGTTGTGCATAATGTAGTTGTACACCGATGCAATGCGGGCACCTTCGGGGTCGGTCATGGAGTAGGGGTAATTGCCGGATGATAATGGCTCAATGCCCTCCAGCGAACTCATCGCATTCAGCATATCTATCAGCAAAGCCAGCTGCGCGGCTCCATTGGCGTATTGTATCTTCTGTATCATGGCCCAAAAAGCCACAGCGGCATCCGCAGGTATCTTAAAACCGCTTTGCCATTGGGTAAAAAAGCTTTTCACCAGCGCCATCTCCGGCAGGCCAAAAAGTGCAGTCAATTGCCCGTTGGGGTTAAAAAAAACGCTGATGGCCCGCACCTGCTTGTCGCTCCCCTCGGCAAAATATTCGGGACTACTTTTAAACAAATGCGGCTGGTTAGCACCCAATACATATACGTCCCCACTACCAAAAACGTGCATGCTGTTACCTGCGAGCAGCGTACCCTCGCCCTGTTGTATCCAGGTTACCTGTATTTCGGCGTGGCGATGCAGGTGCGGGTAAAAATGTGGCAATTCCTCCTCCTGCACAATAATGCTTTGCCCATGTGGCACCGGTATGGTAAAGGGGAGGACTTTCATGGGTTATTGGTTAAGCCCCACCCAACCCTCCCCGGAAGGGAGGGCTTTTTGAAGTCTCCCCTCCCGGGGTAGATTTAGAGGGGGCTGATTAATATCGGTTAGGTGAAAATTGGTCAATATTTGTTGATACTTGTTTTTCGTTGAGCACCTCTTCAATTAGTTTACCTGTTGCCGGTGCCAGGCTAAGGCCCATCATGCCGTGGCCGGTAGCTATGGCTACGTTGCTGTATTTTGATGACGTGCCGATATAAGGCAAGCCATCGGGCGAGCAGGGGCGAAAACCGTACCAGATATCCTTTACCTGCGGGGTAGCTGGTTTAAAGCCTGGGAAATATTTGGGGATAGATTCTACGATACCCGCTACGCGGTTCATGTTTATCTTATCATTTATCTTGCCTATTTCCATGGTGCCGCCAAAGCGGATACTGCCATTCATCGGCGTTACGGATACCCTTGCCTCGCAAAGCAAGGCCGGAATGCTCATCCTTTTCTGTGGCTCCTCTACCATAAACGAATAGCCTTTGCCCGGCATCAACGGAACGTTAAGCCCGGCAAGTTTAGCAATCGCCGGCGACCAGGCACCACCCGCAATCAGGTATTTATCCGCCTTAAAACTTTTATCATTACTTTGCACGGATACCACTTTACCTTGACCGCGTTCGATATGCGTAACCGGCGTATTTCGATGAATCTTTACGCCTGCTGCTTCGAGGTATTTCACTAAACCCGCCATCAGTTTATTGGGATACAGATGCGCATCGCAATGGTAATGCACAGCACCTAATACGTCCGTATCAATCTCGGGCTGCAAAGCGCGAACTTCATCGGCAGTAAGGTTTTGCGCGTCGAGCCCAAGCGCTCTTGCCTTTTCGGCGATGTGGTGCTCTTCATCTTCAAATTTGGCAGTTTTATATAGCATCAGGATGCCTTTATCCTCCAACCCGAAATCAAAACCCGCCGCTTTGCCAAAATCCAGATATAGCTTTTTGCTCAGGAGCGAAAGGTCGCGCAAGGCTACGGCCGAGCGTTCCACATGTTTTTTATTGGCTGCTTTCAGGAACTTCAATCCCCAACCTATCAGTTCGGGGTTGAGCGATGGTTTTACATAGAACGGACTTTTGCTATCGAACATCCAGCGGATGCCCTGCTCTATCATGCCCGGTGCAGCCAATGGTATAAAATGACTGGGCACTATCATGCCCGCATTGCCAAACGAGGCATTGTCGCTCAGGTCGCCCTGCTCCAGTATTTCTACTTCCCAGCCTGCTTTGTGCAGGTAATAAGCTGAAAAAAGGCCTATTATGCCGCCTCCTATGATGGTTGTTTTACTCATGGAATCTTATTCTTTAACAAATTTGTCATTGCGAGCGAAGCGCGGCAACCTCATAGGACACTTGGCGACTTCGCAAAGCATCGGCGCTTGTCCTATGAGGTTGCCACGGCTCCCATTCGCGCAGCCCACACATGAGCCTCGCAATGACATAGTTTATTATGATTATTTTTATATGCCTCTATATCACCTGAAACCCAAACGCGTACGGGTCATCTTCGTCATCAATTTTGATGGTGTTGTAGCCGTAAACTTTTGCCCAGCCTTCTATGCCGGGTATAATGGCGGGCTTGCCGCCTAACGTTACCTCATACTCTACCGTGCCGATGAACTGGCTGCCGATAATGCTTTCGTGGATGAACTGGTCGCCTTTTTTGAGTTTGCCCTTGGCATGCCATTGCGCCATTCGTGCCGATGTACCTGTACCACAGGGCGAGCGGTCTATCGCTTTATCGCCATAAAAAACAGCGTTGCGGGCAGTTGCTTCCGGTGATATGGTCTTACCTGCCCAAAGGATATGCGTACAGGTGTTGATTGTCGGATTTTCGGGGTGGACGAAGGTATATTTCTCGTTGATACGCGTGCGCAATACCCTGCTCCATGATATGAGCTGATCGGCAGTGTAGTTTTCCAGTCCGGCAAAGTTCACTTGCGGATCCACTATGGCATAGAAGTTGCCGCCATAGGCAACATCGACTGTGAGCATCCCTAAATCGGGGCATTCAACTTCCAGCCCTTCCGAATCGAGGTACGAGGCTACGTTAACCAACTTTACCGATTTTACCTTACCGCCTACTTGTTGGTAGGAAATGAGCACCAATCCGGCGGGTGCTTCCATACGGATAATGCCCGGAGTTTTTGGGGTGATAAGCCCTTCCTCCACCGCGATGGTTATCGTACCGATAGTGCCGTGCCCGCACATGGGCAGGCAGCCGCTGGTTTCGATAAACAGTACGGCTACGTCGTTAGCCGGGTCGTGAGGCGGGTACAGGATGCTACCGCTCATCATATCGTGGCCGCGCGGCTCGAACATCAGCCCTTTGCGTATCCAATCGTATTCCTTTAAAAAGTGCTGGCGCTTCTCGCTCATATTGGCGCCTGTTAAATTGGGGCCGCCACCGGCAACCAGCCTCACCGGGTTACCGCAGGTATGCGCGTCGATACAGAAGAATGTTTTAGTCATGTTTTCTAAGTCGAAGCTTAAAGTCAAAAAATAACCGTCATGCCGAACTTGTTTCGATACCCCACACGGCAGTTTAACGATATGCAAAGCGGGCTTGCATATTCGCTACTTTTATGATGGGGTCTTGAAACAAGTTCAAGATGACGTTATTCTTATTATTTACTCCATTCATTATTAAATAGCCGCCAAATACCCAGCGGGTTTTCGTCTTTCAGGGCATCGGGTAACAAAGCATTATCCCAGTTTTGCCAGGCTACCGGGCGCACAAAACGCTTGATAGCACCTGTACCCACCGATGTAAACCTGCTATCAGATGTTGCCGGGAAAGGGCCGCCATGCTGCATGGCGTTACCCACCTCCACGCCTGTTGGCGGGCCGTTCAATATCACGCGACCGGCTATGGCCGCTAGTTTATCTAGTATGGGTTCGTACAAGGCCAGTTCCTCCCTTTCGGCCATAATGGTGGCGGTTAACTGCCCTTGTAATGTGCTGATAACCGTCTCCAACTGCGCCATATTATCGGCAACTACCAGCATGCTGTAAGGACCGAAGACTTCTTCCTTGAATTTATCATCCGCCAGGAAATCTGAAGCAGCTATTTCGCTTACCACAGCCAATGCCTGGTTTGCGCTTCCGGTATTCAACTTTTCCGACTGCCCAATAACCACTACGGCATGGTTACCCAGCCTTTCTTCGGAAAGTTTTTGGTAATTGCTGCAGATACCCGCCGTGAGCATGGTAGCGGAGTTCACGCTTACTATAGCTGCACCAAGGGCGGCTTTGAACCTGTCTAATCCTTCGGATTTCACCGCCAGCAATAAGCCCGGGTTGGTACAAAACTGCCCCGCACTCATGGTGATAGATTCGCCATAGGTTTTAGCCAGTTCTTCGGCACGGTTTTGCAAGGCCTGCGGCAATAATACCACCGGGTTTATGCTGCCCATTTCGGCAAATACCGGGATAGGCTCATCGCGTTCGCGGGCCATTTTCACCAATGCCATGCCCCCTTTTAGCGAACCGGTAAAGGTTACGATTTTGGTTTTGGGATGTTTCACCAATGCTTCGCCAACGGCGTAGCCATCATCGAACAGGTGAGAGAAAACGCCATCAGGCAGGTTATGCTTTTTAGCTGCCTGCATAATTACTTCCGCAACCAATGCGCTTGCACCCGGGTGCGCCGGATGCGCTTTCACCACCACCGGACAACCCGCAGCCAATGCCGAAACGGTATCGCCCCCGGCAACAGAAAAAGCCATCGGGAAGTTGCTTGCACCGAACACCGCCGCCGGGCCAATTGGCACCAGCATTTTGCGGATGTCAACTCTTGGTAGCGGCGTTCTATCAGGGATGGCGGTATCTATCACAGCATCTACCCAACTGCCTTCTTCCAGCAGGTTGGCGTACATGTTCAGTTGACCTGTAGTACGGCCACGCTCGCCCGTTAAACGGGGAATGGGCAAGCCAGTTTCTGCCGCGCAACGGTTAAGCAATTCATCACCCAGTGCGGTGATGCCTTCGGCAATGCTGCGCAAAAAGGCAGCCTTTGTCTTGGCATCGGTATGGCGGTAAACGGCAAATGCTTTATCGGCCAGTTGCATGGCCGCATCTGCATCGGCAGCCGTTGCTGCCGAAAAATCGCCGTCCAGTTCGGTATCGTTTGCAGGGCTCATCGCCCTGAAGCTTTTACCGGTTGGGGGTATTAACGAATATCCTATTATATTTTGAGTAATCATGTGTTAATTTTAGAACCTATTTAAACAGTCCGTCATTGCGAGCGAAGCGTGGCAACCTGCGGCAAGCAGGTCGGACTTGCAGAGCGACTCTGCTTGCCGAGGATTGCTTCGTCGCCCCACCTCCTTAGCCAGCCCATCGCTTCTCGCAATGACGTGGAGGTGCTTGGGCACTTCTTGGCTCTTGGCTCTTATTTCTTTACTCTCTCCCTTAGCTCACCCCGGTCACATCCACTTCTGCTTCTACACCCCAGCTGCCAACAGGCAATTCGGGCCGGTTTTTAACGGCGTGGTTAATCACTTTTAGAACCCTTTCGCGCTCGTCGCCTGTTATTTTTAAGCGCGGTAAGCGCACGGTTTCGGTGCCCAGGCCGGTTACGCTTTCGGCAAGTTTGATGTATTGTACCAGTTTAGGGTGGATATCCAGCTCCAGCACGGGTAAAAACCAGCGGTAGATGGCCAGAGCCTCCTGCATACGTTCGGCTTTAGCCAAACGGTAAACAGCTACGGTTTCACGCGGGAAGGCATCAACCAGGCCGGCTATCCAACCATCGGCACCCATGAAAAGGCTTTCGAGGGCCAGGGTATCAACACCTGTCATGATCGCGAACCTATCGCCGAAACGGTTGATCATACGGGTAACGTTGCTTACGTCGCGGGTTGATTCTTTTACCGCCTGTATGTTCGGGTATGCCGATAGCTCTTCAAACATATCCAGCGTAACCTCTATCTTATAATCGTAGGGGTTGTTGTATATCATGATGGGCAGGTGCGTGCTTTGGGCCACGTCGGCAAAATACTTCACAGTTTCGGCATCGTCGGCTTTGTAACGCAGCGGCGGCAGCATCATCAGGCCATCGGCACTGTATTTTTCGGCATTTTTGGCGCAAAGCAAGGCAGCTTTAGTAGTTTGCTCAGCTATGTTCAATATCACATAGGCGCGTTTATCAACCAGCTTTACGGTATGCTCCAGCAAGGCTAGCTTTTCCTCGTCGGTAAGCACGCTTGCTTCGCCCAGCGAACCACCTAATACAAAGCCGTTTGCGCCGGCCTCTATTTGCGCTTCGATGTTCTTGTCGAACGCTTCGAAATCCAATTCATCGTTATCGGTAAACTTGGTTGTTACCGCGGGGAATACCCCTTTCCATACTATGCTCATAAACCTATTTATTTAATATTAAACTTCGTCATTGCGAGGCACGAAGCAATCTCCCGGCAAGCAGAGCCGATTTGCGAGACCGCTTGTCCTGCGTAGAGATTGCTTCGTTCCTCGCAATGACGTTTCTTATTTCTATATTACTTCACCCTCAACAGCAGCACCCCGTGCGGCGCTATGCTGGCTTTAAAATCGCCTGCGCTTTTGGCAATATCTTTTTGCTGCCATACGTTGCGGATGCTGGTATATGCACCTGCTGTTTGGCTATCCAACGTAATGGTTTGGTACTTGTCGCTCAGGTTGAACAGGCCGATTGCCCTGCTGCCGTCCTTCATTTGTTTTACCCATATCTGGTAAGTATCGCCTTTTACGATCTGGCGGGCGGCTTTGCCCAGGGCATCCTGATCTATCGCCAGCACCTCGCTGTTGGTAAGCAGGTTAAGGGTGAATTTATCCAGTGCCCCCATATCGCATCCTATCAATAGTGGTACCGACTGCAAGCTCCACAGGCTGATGTGTGTATATTGCTCATCGGCAGTAAGGCGGCTGTTATGCAGGGTTGGCCCCCAGCCCACCTTGCCTACAACCAGCATATCCGGGTCGTTAAAATGGCCGGGCTGCGCAAATTTGGCGGCCTCGTTCTGGTTAAAACCAATCTGCGACATACTTCTCCAGGTGTCTTCTATATCGCCTGTAGTGCGCCAGCTGTTGCCGCCGGTTTCGGCACCCCACTCCCATACTTTGCCCCAGCCATATTGGCAAAAGCTCAACATAATATCGCGGTGTACCTTATCCAGCGATGCGCGGATTACCTGGTAAGGCTTCTTCAAATCATCAAGCGATGGCTTCGAAGCCGTTACTTCGCTGTAAGAGCACCAATCGTATTTCAGGTAGTCGATACCCCAGTCGCCATAGGTTTGGGCATCCTGATCCTCGTGCTGCCAGCTGCCTAAGTAGCCACCGCAGGTGGTTGGGCCGGGCGATGAGTAAATCCCCATCTTCAACCCCAGGCTGTGCACATAAGCGGTAGTCGCTTTCATATCCGGGAACTTGCTGTTGGTAGTTATTGCGCCGTTTGGCAGGCGTTTGTCTATTTCCCAGCCATCATCTATGTTCACGTAGTTCCAGCCGTAAGCGGCCAGTTTTTCTATCATGGTGTTGGCGGCGGTGCGCACGCGGGCATCATCCACGCTCAGGCCGAAAGCATTCCAGCTGTTCCAGCCCAAAGCAGGGGTCAGGCCAATTTTATCGCCTATACTGATGCTGAATTTTTTGCTATTACCGCCCAGGGCGTTGCTTGCCGTAAGCGTTACAACATAGTTTCCTTTTTGGGCAACAGTACCGGAAATGATACCGGTTTTACCATCAAGCACTAAGCCCTTTGGTAAACCAACCGCCTTATAAGTAAGCGGTTTTTGCCCCGTTGCCGGGATGAGGTACAAGAAGGGGTTGCCCGGCCTTGCGCCATAAACCTCGGGGCCGTTTATTTTTGGCTGCGCCGATGGCTCGGGCGTAAGAATGTACGGCGTACTTTCTGTCTTCGAAATTTTGGTTCCCGATAGGCTATCGGTAAACTCATAGCTCAATACGTACGATTTCTTCTCGAGTAATGCAGCATTAAAGGTATAAGTGAAAGGTTTGTGATTTGTGAAAGCAGCGTTGTTTGCTTTTTGATAAAGCACTTTGCCGTCCTCAGGGTCCGTCATCTTAAATTCGAGGATGCCCTTATATTTGTAGCTGCCTCTGGCTACGAGTTTGATGGATTTACCTAAGGATTTTTTTTCACCGTAAAAAAAATCCGCATCAGTATTAATGGTAACATAGTCCATGATATCATTCATGCTGATGCTGAACTGGTTGCCGTACAGGCCGCCATCGCCGCCTGTATCAAATATGCGGATAGCGATTACGTTCTCTTTATCCCACAAAATAGCGGAGTTGTTGGTGGCCAGCACATAGCGGCGCGGGCCGTAATGGCCTTCTTTGATATTATTGCCGGTTTTAGCTACCAGTTTGCCGTTGAGGTACACCTCGTCGTTATCGTCTACATTCTGCAAATCAAAACGGAGGCTGTCCTTTAAATAGGCATTGTTTTTTAATGATGCGGGTATAGTTACATGCAGGCGGTACCAGCCAAAACCGTTACGGTCGGGGTAGCCTTGCCGCTCCCAGGATTTAGCCACATCGATGGGTTTCCATTGGCTGTCGTCATAGGTTTGGTCACTGTAAATGGTGCTGTCGCCGGGCATGAACTTCCAGCCGGTCGCGAGCGAAACCTGCGCATTGGCTTTTGCAAAGCAGGCCAGCAGGAACAAAATGGCGAATATCTTTTTCATTTGATAGAGATTTGGTTATCGGCTGATAATATCGACATATTTTACCTGTTCAGGAAACCAAACCATCATCTCTCCTTTGCCCCGGTTGGCCCATGCATAGTAGGGTATAGCCGTAAGGGTTTTTGTTTCGGTGCTTACTATTTGCTTGTCGGCATCTATATTGATGGCCTTTACATCGGCCTTTAAAACGGTCACCCCATTAAGCAGGCCCGCATCGAATTGAGAAGTAAACACCGCATCCTTCGGGATGATGATATTGCTGGCCAACCCGCCGTTGTCTTTCCATTCGGCGGCGTACATGAGGGGGCCGCGCTGCAGGGCTATCCTGCCGGCATCGTTGGGCAGTTTGTCGCTGGCTACTACGCGCTGTACATCCATCGGCAATAGCATTTCTACCTTATCGCCTTTTTTCCATTTTTTGCTGATGACGGCGTAGCCCTTTTCTATTTGATAATCTACCGGCTGGCCGTTAAGCTTAATAACCACTTTTTTATTCAAGGGTTGCTGATAGCTGTACAGGTCCGACGGTACGGCCTGGTTCTGTGCCCAGCCAGGAATACGTATCTTGAGGTTCATATCCATAGCCGATGCCGGGTTGATAATAAAGGCAAGGCCGCCATCCCATGGGTAATTGTTTTGCTGGGTTATCTGCAAAGTCTTATTGTTTACCAGCATGCTGCCCGTGCCGCTGATGAACAGGTTCACGAACACATCCTTGCCGTTCTGCGCATAAATGTAGCCTGGCACCGAGGGTATGAGCCTGGCAATATTGGTTGGACAGCAAGAGCATACGAACCAGCCCGAACGCTCGCGCTCGATATCAGGATGATTAAAATGTTCTTGAATTTGCATGGCATTAGTATAGAAGAACGATTTACCATCCAGTCCAACGCCCGAGATAAGGCCATTATAAAGCACTTTCTCCAGCACATCTATATACTTAGAATCACCATGCAACAGAAACATACGCTGGTTCCAGAACACGCTGCCAATGGCGGCGCAAGTTTCGTTATAGGCGGTGGTATTGGGCAGTTCGTAATTATCGCCAAAGCGTTCGCCATCGCCAACGGCGCCTATGCTGCCCTGCACGTACATTTTTTTGCCCACCATGTTGTCCCATATCTTATCTATGGCGGCTAGATATTCCTTATCGCCTGTTAAGGCTGCTACATCGGCCATTCCGGAGTACAGGTACATGGCGCGTACGGCGTGGCCCTCGGCCTCATCTTGATTGATTACAGGTTTATCGTCCTGGTAATAAGTGCCGTTTTCCCAAACGTTCTTGCTTTTTTTGTTGTAGGGCTTTTTGCCGCGCTGATCGATAAAGAATTTGGCCAGGTCGAGGTATTCTTTCTTCCCGGTGATGCGGTAAAGGCGCACCAGGCCCATCTCCACAATTTCGTGGCCCGGGGCAACTGCCCTTTTTCCGGGGCCGAAAGTTGCTACCAGCAGGTCGGCATTTTTTAAAGCTATATTGAGGAAGTTGCGTTTGCCTGTTGCCATAAAGTGCGCGGCTGCGCCCTCGTACATATGGCCGGCGCAATATAGTTCGTGGCTCTGCTCGTTCTCTTTTACCCAGCGCTCGGGGCCTGCCGCCCCACCTGGGTGTAACGGGTCGATAGTGCGGTAGGTGTACAAATAACCATCCTTTTCCTGCGCCTTTCCAACAACAGTAATCAGCGAATCGAGGTAGGCATCTAATTGTTTATCGGGGTGCACCGCCAAAGAGTAAGAGGCCCCTTCGATGGTTTTGTAGATATCCGTATCATCAAAGGGATAAACGGTGCAAAACTTGCCCTTGCCTTCCGCCGCCATCTGGAAGTTCTTTATTCTGCCCGTGGTTTTGCAACGGTCGAACGATGCCGGGATGGTTACTGTTCGGTTGGTTTCGATGCGCGAGGTCCAGAATTTATCCGCCAGTGTAACCTTGGTAAAGGCAACGGGCTGTATAGGATAATCGTGCATCTGCGCAGATGCCGAAGTACCACCAAAGGCTAAAAGCAAAAAAAGGAGCTTCTTCATGGGCGACAGGATAATTTGATAGCTAAAGGTAAAGTTATTCAAAAGTAAGGGAAAATGAGCGGCTTATCGATTAGTTTTTATCTGATTATAACTAAATATTACCATCATAATCAACAACACTCGCCAAGTTGCGATAAAATACAATCAATTCACAATTTATTAATTTATATAGTACTTTGTATTGCATAATACTATATTAAACATATATCTTTGTGGAAATTAAAATTCAACCCATACAATGAAAACAAAAAACAACATTTTAAAAGCGGGCATACTGGCTGTTGCTTTGGTACTGGCAGGCAGCACCATTAGCTTTGCGCAGTGCGAGAAACCGGTAAAATTAACCTCATCAGTAACCACTTATCTGAATGACAAGGGCGAAGTGGAAAAGACAGCCGATGAACAAACCATCGTAACCCTATCCAAAACGGAAATAACCATAACACCGGGCGATCATATGATGAATGGCAGCGTTACCGAATATACCTGCAACTGGACCACCCCTTTCAAAGAAGGCAAAACAACCCTGAAAGCCCTGCTGACCGATGGCAACAACGACCTGCACGTAAACATTACCATCGAAGGTAAAGACGGAAAAGTTACGCTCACGTTTACCGCCGATGAGATGCCCGGTAAAAAGATACAGGTAGTGGCCAACACATTCGAATAAACCGCTTAATTATAACAACATGAAAAATTTAAAGAAAATCGCGCTGGCCTTTGCTTTGGTACTGGCAGGCACAACAATCAGCTTTGCACAATGCGACAAACCGGTGTTCCTGGCATCATCGACAACCAATTACTACAACGCCAAAGGCGAACTGCAGCGCACTAAGGATGAAGAGACGCTAATCACCCTCACCAAAACCGAAGTGATTATTGCACCGGGCGATGAGGAACACAAAATGACAGGCCCTATAAAATCTTACAGCTGCAACTGGACAATGCCTTATAAGGAAGGGAAAACGGTAGTAACTTCCGTATTTACCGATGGCGGCAAAGAGCTTAATGCCACCATTACCATCGAGGGCAAAGCAGGCAAGGTTACCGTAACCATGGTAGCGGCAGAAATGCCCGATATGAAGATACAGGTGGTGGCGGATAAATTTGAATGACGCGTTAGTGGCCATTTAAACACAGAGTGAACAGAGAACTTGCGAAGTGGCGAGCACAGAGGCCACAGAGAGTTAAAATACCAATTTGCAAAGCTCTGTGGCCTCTGTGTTTCTCCCTCTGTGGCCTTTGTGTTTAAGTCGCCACCAAGAACTAAAGCTGCTTTATCTTTATATTCCTATAGTTCACATCAAAGCCATGATCCTGCAATAGCAGGTGCCCTTTCGCAGCTTCGCCGAAATCTTTCCAAACTTTGTATTTGCTAATGGCTACCAGATCGCGGTAGGCTTGCGAGCCTCGGTCATACTCCAGCACTTTGATGCCGTTGAGGTAATGCTCTACGTGGTTATTGGGATACACTACAATACGCCCGATGTTCCAGGCACCAATAGGGTGCACAAAACGGGCCTGCTTTTTGGCGGGGATAAGGTCGTAAAGGGAAGCCAGGGTACGGTCGCCATCGCGGCCAAGCTTGGCATCGGGGTGCACGGCATCATCGAGCACCTGGTACTCCAGGCCTATGGCCGAGCCAGCAGTTTTCTCGCTCAGGGTAACAAAGTATTTAACCCCGCTATTCGCGCCGGTTACCATTTTAAACTCAAACGATAGGTCGAACGCAGCATACTCCCCGTCCGTAACAATATCGCCGCCGTTGGTAGCTTCGCCACCTACCGAGCCCAGTACCGAAATGGTGCCACCTTTTACGCTCCAGCCCTTTACGGGGAAGGTAGCAGCCGTTGCACTGTGCCAGCCCTTATTGCTCTTGCCATCAAACAGCAGTTTCCAGCCGCCGTGTTCTTCAAAATCTGATAGCTTATTGGGTGCCAGGTTTACTACGTAAGCGTCTTCAGAAAATGGCTGCGGGCTTAGCTTGCCCGTTTTTATCTGGATGTTTTTGAAAAATATCTTCTTTCCTGCCTGTCCGGCTTCACTTATCGCATGCACCTGCAAGCCTATAAAACCCTTGTTATCCAGCGTATCCACCACAAAGGCTTTGGCTACGCCGTTTACCCAGGTTTTGGTGGCATTACCAATGCATTCTATTTTGATATGATTGTACTCGCCGGTTTTCCAAAGCTCTTTGGCTTTGCCGTTTAGTTCCATGGGGTATAGCCAGTCGCGGCGACCTTCGTCGTAGATGCCGCCGGTCCAGCTGCGGTCGCTGGGGTCAACTTCGCATTGCTTGCCGTAAACCAGGCCCTTGCCTTCGTGACCGGCAGGGTTGTAATGGCTGCGCACCTGCACGCCCGAGTTGGTGAGGTTGCTTTCGGTCATCACATCCAGTTCCAGCACAAAATCGCTGTATTCCTTCTCAGTTACCAAAAAGGTGTTGCCGCTGTTAAGCACTGCCGTGCCAATGATTACGCCATTGTCCACAGCATACTCCGCATTACCGGCCAGTTTTTTCCAGCCTTTCAAGGTTTTACCGTCGAAAAGGCTGGTATAGCCCGGTTTTATTTGTGCCGATGCTGTTTGTATGCCAAGGGTTGCAGCAGCAGCGGCTAGTATCCATATTTTTAGGTTGTTCTTCATATTTATGGTTGATGTTTTTATTCAATTTGCTATAAAAAGCGGGGGCGACGTGCGATTCCCCTCTTGAGAGGGGGCAGGGGTGTGTTAGCCGATATGCATTGCAAACGTAGCATCGTGGCAAACACACCCCTCCCCTCGCTCTTGCCCGTCGCGCCCCCTCTCAAGAGGGGATTTTAAAAAAGCCTACACCTTCAAATCCCATCCCGGCTCGTAATCCCGTGTCCAAAGCTTCATGGCTTCGGGGTCGTGCAGGATGTGGCCGTTGGTTGGGTCGCAGTTCAATACACGGCCCATGCGTTGGGCAATGTTGCCCAGTTGCGGTATCACGGTTGATTTATGGCCGTTGATGATGGTTTGGTTCAGCTGCGTATCACCCTGTATCGAAGTAATGAAGTTTTGCAGGTGCACCCTGTCCAGCAGTTCGGTAGGGCTCACTTTGTTGCCGGCATCTACCGGGGTTTCGTCTTTTATTTCTTTTACCAGTTTATTATTGTAATCGAAAACCTGGTAGCCGTTGCCGCCTCCGTAGTTGATAGTGCCTTTATCGCCATAAAACACTACGCCGCGACCCACGCCTTCTGAGTTGAAACTGTTGCAGCTGCGCCCCTCCCAACTTAAGGCGGTGTTATTGGGGAAGTTGGCCAGTATAGTTTGCGTATCGGGAGTTTCCCAATCGTCCTTAAAGGCAAAACGCCCGCCTGATGAGGTCACTCTGTCCGGGAAATCAACACCCAGGCCCCAGCGCATCACGTCAATTTCGTGCGTGCCGTTGTTAAGGGCCTCGCCTGTGCCCCAGTTCCAATGCCAGTGCCAGTTGTAGTGTATCAGGTTATCCTTATAAGCCTTGCGCGGCGCGTAGCCCTGCCATAGTTCGTAATTCAAGTTGGAGGGCACAGGCGCAGGCTTGCCGAACCCGATGGATTTGCGGTTGTTTACATACCAGCCCCTCGCAAAATACGCCCTGCCGATGATGCCGTCGTGCAATTCCTGCACCATCTTCTGTACATTGTTGAAGGAACGCCTTTGGCTACCCATCTGCACCAGCTTGTTGTATTTAGCAGCGGCTGCAATGGCCATTTCCCCTTCGTGCGGGTTGTGGCTGCAGGGTTTCTCTACATACACATGCTTGCCGGCCTGGCAGGCCAGGATGGTGGCGGGGGCGTGCCAATGGTCGGGCGCGGCTATTACCAGGGCATCCAGATCCTTCTTCTCTAATAGCTGGCGTATATCGGTTATACCTTTTGGCCGTTTGCTGGTAATTTTTTCGATTTCGGCGATGCATTTATCCATCGCTTTGCTGTCTACATCGCAAATGTAGCCTATCTCGGTATCGGGTATGGCGGCCAGCTTCGCCGCCAAAAAGGCGCCGCGACTGTTAACGCCCATCACCCCTAAAACTACTTTTTTATTGGGCGAGCCTTTAAAAACGCCGCCCATGGCCATTTGCGAGCCAACAAGGAAACTGGTGCCGGTAACGGCCATGTTCTGGATAAATCTTCTGCGTTGCATAAAACCGGGTTTGGTAAATGTATTTGCGGTAATTGGTAAGGGCTAATTTAGGTTTTTATGTATTTAGTTGTTTGTAACATTAATACATAAATTAATACATAAATTAAAGGGGAGGCAGGCGCGAGACATTAAAGCCCACAAAAAAAGCAGGCCCCGTACCACCGGGACCTGCTCAAACGAAAACTCTAACTCACAAAATCAAAACTTATATATCGTCTCTGGCGATGTACACCTTATAGATGGTTTTGGCGGCCAATAGTTTAATTGCCGTAAAAAAATACCCCTTTTACGCAGATAATTTTTTTTAGCTTATGTTTGCTTCAAATAACAACGCCACCAAAGCGATTCATTGCAGATGCTGAACATCGACGAGATTAAAAAACCTATTGCTGCAGAAATTGATGTTTTCGAAGAGAAATTCAAGGTTTCCATGCAAAGCTCGGTACCCCTGCTCGATCGTATTACCCACTACATCGTAAAACGCAAGGGCAAACAGATACGCCCCATGTTCGTGTTTTTTTCGGCCAGCATTTGCGGGGGTATCAACGAAAGCACCCATCGCGGGGCGGCATTGGTAGAACTGCTGCACACGGCTTCGCTGGTGCACGACGATGTGGTTGATAACTCTTACCAGCGCCGGGGCTTCTTCTCTATCAACGCTTTATGGAAAAATAAGATAGCCGTCCTGGTTGGCGATTACCTGTTGTCTAAAGGCTTACTGCTATCTATAGATAACGGCGACTTTGCTTTACTCAAGATCGTATCAGAAGCGGTAAAGCAAATGAGCGAGGGCGAACTGCTGCAGATAGAAAAAGTGCGCCGCATGGATATTGGCGAGCCCGTTTACTACGAGGTTATCCGCCAGAAAACCGCATCGCTTATCGCCTCCTGCTGTGCCTGCGGAGCGGCGTCTGCCGGTGCCGACGACGAAACAGTAGAAAAAATGCGCCTCTTCGGCGAGCATATCGGTATCGCTTTCCAGATAAAAGATGACATGTTCGATTTCGGTACCGACGATGTGGGCAAGCCCGTGGGCATCGATATCAAAGAAAAGAAAGTCACCCTGCCGCTTATCTACGCGCTAAACAACAGCAGCCCCGCCGATAAGAAACGGATGATAAACCTGGTGAAAAACCATAACGACGACCCCAAAAAGATTGCCGAGATCGTAAGCTTCGTGAAACAAAAAGGCGGACTGGAATACTCGGAGATCCAGATGAAAAAATACCAGGAAAGCGCCTTCGCCATACTGGATACCTTCCCCCCGGGCCCTGCCCGCACCGGCCTGCAGCAACTGGTGCGCTTTACTACGGAACGGAGTAAATAATAGGCTGCGCCCCCCCATCGTCATGCTGAACTTGTTTCAGTACCCCACACGGCAGGTCGGCGGCATGCAAAGCAAACACATCGTCATGCTGAACTTGTTTCAGTACCCCACACGGCAAGTCGGCGGCATGCAAAGCATACACATCGTCGTGCTGAACTTGTTTCAGTACCCCACACGGCAGGTCAACGGCACGCAAAGCGGCTTAGCATGGTGGCCACTTTTATGATGGGGTGTTGAAATAAATTCAACATGATGGCTGACGTAGTTACCCCCATCCAATATCACCCAAAACTTATTAACTTCGCAACATGCAAGGCATCGATTTCAGCTTCCTGAAACCCACTATCCCCAATATACTGGATGTGTTGCTGGTGGCGTTCATCCTGTACCAGCTTTATAACCTCATGCGGGGCACCATCGCCACCAATATCTTCATCGGTTTCATCGCGATATTTTTGCTGTATAAGGTGGTAGAAGCGCTGGACATGAAGCTGCTTACCGCCATCCTCAGTCGCTTTGCCAATGTGGGCATCATAGCCATCATCATCGTTTTTCAGCAGGAGGTGCGGCGGTTTCTGCTGCTGGTGGGCAAGAATGCCTCGCTGCAGCGAAACAAGGCCTGGTGGAAATATTTCTTCGGCAAAGCCGAAGCCGAAAAGAACAACTACGCCCGCATAAAACCCATTATTGATGCCTGCAAAACCATGAAGCAAACCCGCACCGGGGCGCTCATCGTGTTCGCCAAGTATTACGACGAGCAATTTTACCAGAACAGCTGCGAGGTGGTAGAAGCCAAAATATCCAAACGCCTGCTGGAGGCCATCTTCCAGAAGAATAGCCCCCTGCACGATGGTGCGGTGGTAATAGCCGGCAACAAAATCAAATCGGCCAGCTGCATTTTGCCCGTAACCGAAAAGGCCGACCTCCCCGCGCAATTCGGCCTGCGCCACCGCGCCGGCATAGGCGTTACCGAAGCCAACGACGCAACCGCCATCATCGTATCAGAAGAAACCGGCGAAATATCCTACGCCAAACAAGGCCGCATAAAAATGAACATCAGCTTCGCGGAGTTGGAGAAATTGTTGAATAAGGACTTTTAAGGGAGATACTTTGCATACGGGTTTCTACCACCCTGTCATCCCGAACCGAGGTACGAGGGAGGGATCTTATACGGCACGCAAAGGTACAGCGGTTTTCATCAACGAGACACTTTTTTTCAGGAAGAAGCAAATCCCGCATTGAGTGGTTAGCGAGCCTTAGCCGTTACGCAAATAACTGCCAACTGCCCAGTGAATTGTGGCAGTCCCGCTGATAGAAGCGGGCCGGGCTTTGCCGGGCTACGCTGCGCTTCGGCCGCCCCTTCCGCGCTCAAGCCCTCGCGCAGGCGGCTTCCCCTCTCAATCCCTACTGCGAAGGCAGATTAAGGTAAAGTATTCGTCATTTAATTAAACATGCAATTGCATGCTTAGGCACGGGTACACTGCGCTCATGCCCTGGGCTGCATACCCGCGCCAGTTGAGGGGGGTATGCAGCCCAGGTAAAACACGCTAAAGCAATTATGCATTTGTTTTGAGCTGTACAACCGATCATTATTTTATAAAAATTTGTTTATCAGGTAAATACATTAAATAAATACTGTATATTCAGCCAACATTTAAACCGCCTTTTCATGATAAAAGATAGCATACGAATTTTTATGTCGCTACTATTTGTACTGACGACAAATACCGTTGTTTACGCACAAGGAGATATCAGCGTTCTTGTTAACAAACACCCTGTAAGGCCCATCGACGGTGTATACGAGGTTAGTATAGGCGCTCATATCGTCATCAGAATTACCGAAACCGGGCCAAATAAGTTTCCTGTCGTTCAATCCGCTTTGGTTAAATTAGCTAAAATACCAGATGGGCAACAGCAGCAGCAGCAGCAGCAACAACAACAGCTCGAAACAGCCGACGATGCCGATCCGGATACATTACATGTAAAATATCTGTCTGGCAACACAGATATATTGATGGACATTCCTCGGGATAGTAGTCACCAAATCGACTTTGACATCGTACTAAACTACATTCCGCAGCGATTACAAGCTATAAAACGCTTTCGCGGTTACAGTAAAGTCTTTAAATTCTTCCTCAAATGAAAAGATTATTCGGAAACTCCTTTTTGATTAAAAGAGCTATTTTGGAAAGCAAAGCAGTTGCGAAGAGCAAATTAGAATCTATCGTGAAAGTCGTCGGTATTATTGGCGCAGTAATCACTATAGTATTTTCATATAAAACTTATGAAGACGGCGAAAAATGGAAAAAGGCGAATTTCTCGGTTGAGCAATTCCGAAAATTTCAAGAAAACCGGTCGGTGCAGTTGGTGAACCAAATATTAGACTATGACCGCAAACAACTACCACTGTTTACCAAGGACGATTTAGTGACTGTTGATGAAAGAATGGTTGAGCGTGCCCTTATAATTGACTCGCTTAAAGGTTCCTTTGACGACCAGGAATCAAAAATCCGCGAGGTTTTTGATGAATACTTTGACGAATTGGGATTATTTAACAGGTATTACCAGACTAAAGTAGTTGACTCCGCTGTGCTTCGTACTTACCTTGTTTACCAGATCAAGTTAATCGCTGATCCTAACCATAAAAGGAAAAGCAAGCTATTGTCTGCTTTACAAAAACGAATGTGGAAATATCTGGACTATTATGAATTCAGGGATGTTCAACAACTTTGCCGAACGTTTTCTTACGATGTAACTCCCGGAAAGTACCCTCCCATCAAGTAAAGGCAGTCTTATGCTGGTGTAGATGTGGCTCATTTGAGCAATGCATGGAATAGTTACCCTGTTTAAAGTACGGCACACGCGTGCGCCAGCAAGGGCGTCGCCAGCCAGAGGAATGTGTTAGTCTTGCGAACTGGTCGGGTATAGACGAGTTTCAAAATAACAAGTCGGCCCTCGTGCCGGCTTGTTATTAGTTTAACAATTACAGCATTTGCCATAAGATCATTTGTTATGATCATCACGGAAACGGTCACGCTCACCCTGAGCTTCGCCTTCTCGGTAGTCGTCACTGTGGGTGGTAAATGAATGGAAAAAACTTGAGATTGGATCTCTGTCCTCACTCGTGTAGCCGTCTTTGTAACCTTCCTGGTAAGCAGAAGACGACGTGTCAACATTTGGTGTGCTCATAATAGAAAAAATTAAATTAATAATATATTTGCTTCGCAATGAGTTTATTATCTCATCGCACTACGAAGGTCGTTATTGGATTTCATGTAAACTAATCACACGTACGCATGCTTACGCATGCGTGTAAATTTTGTCGATATGCTCCTTTTAATACCTAAACCCTTATTATTAGAAGTTCTCAAGGAATTTGGAAGGCCTCATGGAAATGATTGGTTTTTAGCGTTAGGCACTTACATAGACAAATATTTCAAAGAGAATAAGAATACGTTGTTTGATGATATGCTATGGCCTGGACGAGGAACATCAATCGATTCATTGAAAAAATCCTTAGGTTATCTTAGTGCTACTCGTGAATTGAGTCAAGAACATGCAACAGGTGCTAATCACTATATTAGAGAAGTTCTAGTAAGGAAATATGCAAAGGGTTTAACTTGGTCGCAATATATAGATACCATAGGCTTAACCGACCGGGATCTTATACCTGCGGTGTCCCATACTTTACGTGCAAAATCGATAAAAATAGATAAACGGCCAGAAAATACTACTGAGCCGGAAATGCTAACTACGCATTACGATGCAATTACTGGTTATTGGCTTTCTCGTTTTGAATACGTATCTAGAAGCCGTAAGGAACCAATCCTCGGTTATCAAATCGACATCGAACGGTTGGACAAGGCAAATAGGGGCAGCTTTTCAGGCACTAATTTGGCAATCACTTCACCTTCTGGGAAGAGATATGAACATGAGATAAAGGTTCAACTTTTTGGAGATTTCCTTGTAGGTTATTGGAAAAACACAAATACTAAAAACATTGGCGCATTCCAGTTATTTGTCAACACCAATATGTGTGTTATGACTGGGCTTCATTTAGGAAATGCAAATGACAATACCATACAGTCCGGTGTTTGGACGTGGATTAAAATTGGTGATGAGGTGTCTGATGAAAAAAACCAACAAATTTTAACCGCTAAATTAAAAGAGCCGAATTTATTAACAGAACTAATTGAAAAATGGCTAATGCTTGGTGACTCAATCCGGCTTGAAGACGTTTTAGTTTAGATAAAAAGCTACTTGTTCCAAGTACTAGACACGCGACACGCGTGAGCCAGCCTAGTGGGTTATTTTCTTTTATTGTTAATGGTGATTTTATTTTTGTCAATTTTGTAAGAAGCGATTAAATCGTAAACGGCCAATCTTTTAGTCAAGTTAAGATTGTCTTCGTTAAAAGGAAATGACGGACGTTTTCCTTTTAACGTGATTTGGTCATAAGGTTTTCCAATCAAATTAAGCATATCAAAGCGTCGTTCGTTAGTTAATGAGCTGAAATTCATTATAAGGAGTTTCAATTTCGTAGTCTGTTCACTGTTATAAATAATTAATTTATTTAATATATCAAACGTTACTTGTGCGGGCGAGGTAATTAATATTTGAGAAATAAAGTTGCTTAAAACATGATTATTAATAATGGAGGCATCCATCTCTGTAATTAGCGAAATTTTCTGCTGAGGTGTAATAAAGTTAGATTTTAATAGATTGACATAATCTAAATTATCAAACACGTAATCTAGGGCATTTGTCAAGTAGGCATTGAAATTTTGCGTAAGCAGCGTTATATTCAATCCATTGAAATGTTTCTTAAGGAGGTCATAATTATATTTAGTAAAACCAAGTGTGCGCTTTTTTAATAAAATTTCAATTTTATTTTTCGATAAATTTTGAAATTCCAAAGCATTATACAGCCATAATACTTTGCCAATTAATTTTTCGTAATGCTCATCAGATAAATTATTATTAAGTAGCAGAAATTCACAAAGCGTTTTCAATGTGTCTTTATCTTGACCATCAGGATCGCCCATTTCATCATCACTTAGCATTTCTGCGTTATCGCTCCATTGTAGCCAAGTGGTTAATACATTTTCGTCTTTTACTTCACTCTGAAAGTATGCAACGACATTTTCCCAATCCGGCATGATTGAATCTACTTGAAGGGCATAATTCCAAAGTTCTTGAGGGAGTTCCTCTATACTCTTGAATACTTCAGTCCCTTGTTTAAGAATAGCTTCTTTAATATTAACCTTAAGGTTACTATTAAAAACTGGGGCAAGAATATCCGTCTCTTCAGCATAATTATCTTCCAAGGCTAACATAACACCTTCAACATAAATGTCTAAATTTTCATTTATATAATTGATTAATGGCTGGCATCCAGAATAGTTTATCGTGGTCAAGTGTTTACTCAATAGGTTCTCAGATAGATTGTCATCATGCTTACCGTAGAGTCGGATTATTTTTTCAATCATTCCGGCATTAATATCATAGCAACTGTTTTTGTAAACGAATTCGAACATTTCTTTAGATTCTTCGACATAGTCTAAATCAATAAATTCTACATCGAGTGATTTAAGAACATCCTTAATTTTGGGATAATCTTGTTTCTCAAAAAGTGCAAGGAAGTCTGACCTATTATTAATGTAAGAACTTAAGACTTTTTTTGAATCGATTTTTATGATATCAACAAGATCGGCATAACGCAAAATTGTTATCAAAAAGGTGGTGACGGTTTCTGGTGAATAACTACTCGCTTTCGATATATGGTTCCAAACATCGGCCCACTCTTTACACAAAGTCTTAAAAACCACATTGATCATCTTGCCATTTATTAAATACCCAGACAAGAATTTATTGGAAACTGCCGTTTGATTACTTAATTGATTAATTATAGCGTAAAACTCGCGCTTGTATGTTTGAGCATTTTGAACAAGATAATCCAGTAAGTCATAATTTAGAAGCTCAGATTGTTGAAATTCATTTATGCTGATTTTTTTTAGTATTTGATCGATTTTAACGAGTCCGAAGTCGAATTCTAAAGCTTCAAGGTTCTTTACAGCTATAACAAAATCCATATCGGTTCTTGTTATTGTGCCCTCGTAGAAAAATGAAATATAGGTGTGATACATTTCGTCTATGTACCCGCGACGTAGCAAATAAATTAACAACTTTTCTTTGGCTGCATCTTTATATAGTGCTGAAATAGATTGTTTGTTGATTAATTCCTGTAATGACCAACCGGAAATTTTGGCGTTTTCTTCTTTAAGTAACTCGATCCTAGCCTTTGCTTTATTTAATTCACCTTCGTTTTTTGCGTTTATTATTGCTTCACGCTGCACATAGGATAACTTTGCATTTACTTCTTTTTCGATTTTTTTAAAGGTGAAGTTAGCGTTAGACCAACTACCATAGCCAGCTTTAACATGCTGAATTGTAGTAGATACTTGAAAATCTTGAAAGAATGCCTCCCCCAATAGTTCATTGTTTTCATACGTGTTTGAATTCAGTCTATATTTATAAGCGGTAGGTGACATATTTATCATCGCCATGGTGTAGACAGATTGTAATTCACCTATATTTGCTAATAGTTCACTTTCTAAAGCGTTTATCTGAGAAATACTTTCGGCGATTTCTTGTTCATTTTTTATTTTAACACTTTTTATTACTTCAGCTTTGTTTTGAAAGCACTGATAGACTAATCCTTGGTTTATATTCAATGCAGCAAAGTCGCTTGGATAGAAATTTTTATAAACGATTATCCCTAATAATTTTTCTTCATTTACCTTTAACCCGATTTTTTCCTTGTACAGAATATATTCGTTATATATATTTTTGAGCATCCGCATGTCTTCAATAAAAAGCGTTATGTCACTTATAAAAGTGTCAGTAAGAAGCCCTTTAGTATTAGAGTCTACAAACTTTTTAAGAAGTTTTTCACCTGAGTTTGACGAATTAATAACTGGGATGACTGGTATTAAAAAGTCAAAAAATTTTGTACGATTGTTATCTTTAAAAACATCGTCTTTCAAAGCGTAAATAAAAGTCACCTGCCTTTTAACTTGACTGGAGCTGTTAATCAAATTATTTAACTCTCTTAGTTTTGTAAATATCTCTGGATCTTCAAATCTGTCCAAATCCTCGATAATTACAACATCGTATGCGGTTTCCTCAAAAAAATACAAAATTTCGTCAAGATGTTTATTTAATATGGAGGTATCGGCCTCTTGTGCCAACTCAAGTTCCCCATTGCTGACATTCAATTTTTTAAACTGTGCGCTATTATAGGTTTTCAACAGCTTTGTCAGAAATAAAATTGCGCCTGTAATAAATAAAATTATAGCCACATACAAAGTAATATCTCCATAGGTCGTCATAAATCTATTCCACCACGATAGGCGGTCATAGAACTCTGGCTTAAATATAAAAACGCCTGATAATACCCAGATAATCATCAAAGTGGCACTGAGAATAAAACGCCAAGCGGGTGTATTTCGAATTCTGCGAAATCGAGAAAAAGGCACCTTTCGTACACTGACTTTATAAAATATTTGTTGAAGAATACTTATCTCAATTCGTTTTCGAACGTCTATTCCATTTTGTATGTCGTCTTCAAAAGAGGCCAGAGATATATTTAAATAGGTGTACTCAGGATGGTCGGCTTCAAAGGTTTTCAAAATACTGCTTTTACCGGATCCATATGGACCCGTTAGCGCGAGATTTTTCACTTCTGGATTTCTAACTGCCCAAGAAAGTGCATCGGAATAAGTATTACCAACCTCTAACTGATATTGTGGGGTTAAATCTTCGAAATTTTTAGGGTTTGGATTATGAATATTTCCAAAACATTTCGAATTTATGCGATGAAGCTGCTTGATCCAGTAAATCAATAATTGGCTAATTCTTTCCTGAGTTGACATAAGGTTTAAAAATCCAAGTTAGATAATATTATTTAATTATCGCCATGAGATTCCCAACCGCGCGCGTATGCAGCGCAGGCCAAATGCACGGCGTACACGCGACATCCCCCCTATCTGGCGTGAGGTATGTAGTGCAGGACAAGTGCGGGGCGTTCTCATGACATTTTCTACCCGAGCCGCACACCCCCACCTAAACCCGTAGCAGCGTAAAGCCCGCCTGAAAATAAGTATTCAAAAAAAGCGTGACGTTTTGAATCTTCGCCTATTTATATTTAAGCAGGCGAATGCCCTGTGGCTTTAACTATTAATAAATTGAGCGGTTGTTGTTTTTCCCGGCTGTACTTTTTCGCCAATAAATACTATCTTTCTGGTGTTTGATTGGCATGCAAGCGCAACAGCGGTATGGCAACCATACAACCATAAACCTACGCAACGCACAATAAACACTTATGGATTTCCACACCCGCTACAAATACAACCTAAAGACCGATTTGCTGGGCAAAGGCGGCTTTGCACGTGTGTATCGCGCGTGGGATAATGTGTTAGACAGGACCGTAGCGCTGAAGATTTTTAATACCGAAACCTCTGCCAGGTACGACCTCATTAGCGAGATAAAGAAGGCCATCAAACTAGAACATCCCAACCTGTGCCGTTTTCACGATGTAGCTATCATAAACGAAACCAACCGCTGGGGCGAGGAAGAAAAGCTACAGATAGGCATTATGGAATACATCGACGGCGGCGACCTCAAAACCTATTGCAAAGCTAACCCGGGCCACTTTAAAAAACTACTTAAGGATGTGCTGCTGGGCTTGGCTTACTTGCACGATAATGGCATCATCCACCGCGATTTGAAGCCCGAGAATATCCTGGTGAAGAATACGCCCAACGGCCCGGTGGCCAAGCTTGCCGATTTCGGGATCAGTAAGGATACGGCCAACAGCCTCGGCCAGTCCTCGCGATTGGCAGGCACCCCGGAGTTTATGGCTCCCGAGCAGTTTAACCCGGCAGACTACGGCATCAATGGCAAAATAGGCAACAACCTCGATTTGTGGAGCTTTGGGGTAATGGTATATGGCATGGTGGCAGGCAAGCCGCTTTTTAAAGGCAGCTTTGAGGAGGTGATGCCTGCGATATTGCGCCGCGAAGACCTGCAGCCCAGGTTAATGGGGCTACCTCATCCCTATGGCAGGTTATTGAGCCGCTGCCTGGTAAAAGATGCCCGGCACAGGGCACAAGGCGCTACCGAATTGATAGGGCTTTTGGAGGAGCCTGCCACTGAAATACCATCTCCACAAAAGCCGCCCGTGCCCAAGCCAATGCCGCGGCCGCAAATTACGCCCGAACCCAAACAAGAGCCCCGGTTACCCACCCCGCCAGCGCCGGTGCGAAAGGAAATCAAGGTTGCTAATGAACCGGTGTCCGACACGGTAACCGGGCGAACGCCGGCAGATACGATTGATAAGCGGAAGCTCATTGTGCGCACCATCCCACCGGCCAAACGCAAATCGAAGGCGGGAGTAACCATCGTAGTAATCCTTGTGACAGTATTTTTGGCACTGGTAGGTTATAACTATGCACTGCAAAACAATGCCGGTGCGTCGCCTTCTTTTGCGAACGACCCGGATACGCTGGGCATTGATAAAGACGATTCTTTAAAAGTATATAAAGAAACGAAGCCCCTTGGGCCGAAGCCCGCGCATCCAAAACAAGATAGCCCGAAAACTGCAGCGGAGCCTGGCAACAAGGCGCAGGACAAGCCTGCGCCAGGTGCGTACGACTATACCGGGAAATTTCATGCAGGCCTGGCTGTTGTGAGTAAAAATAAGAAATACGGGTTTATAGATAAGGACGGGAAACTGGTGATACCGCTTGAGTATAGCGATGCCGATAATTTTAATGATGGCTTAGCCAGGGTTATGCTGAACGGGCAATATGGGCTTATTAATACTCAGGGGGAGATAGTCCTTCCCATCGTTTATGATGATATAAATAGCCCGGGCGATGGGCTCCGCATTGTTACCCTGAACCAAAAATCGGGTGCCGTTGATAATACCGGGCAATTGGTGGTACCGATAAAGTACGATTACATCAGCACTTTCAGAGACGGAACTGCGCAAGCTTTCATAGGCGCAACAGGATTTTATATCGACAAACATGGTAACACGAAGTAATTGCCCCATGGCAAAATCCCCGATTTTAACAATCCCGTGGCTTTAGTACGCGCTGTTTTTGCAGATATTTGCGCGCAATCCAAAGCGCATCACCGTGAAAAACGCAAAATATTACCTGGCCGCTATTAGCGCATACGCCACCTGGGGCTTTTTTAGCCTGGTGCTTAAACCGCTTAAGGCCTATGCTTCGGTTGATATTTTGTTTTACCGCATTTTCAGCTGCGCTATACTGATGCTGCTGATTACCGCGCTTTTCAAACGCAAAGCCCTGGCCGATGCGGTGGCGAGGTTCGGGGCGCTGCCCGCTCCGCAAAAACGCAGCGTGGCCCTGCTCAACATAGGCGGCAGCGTGTTTTTAAACATCAACTGGTTCTCGTTTATTTATGTGCTCAACCATGTCAGCATCAAGGCAACTTCGCTGGCTTATTTGGTTTGCCCCATCTTAACCACCTTGCTGGCCTTCTTTTTACTGCACGAAAAACTGAGCAAACCGCAATGGGCCGCCGTAGCGCTAAGCATTGCCGGCTGCCTGCTATTATCCTACGCCGATATTATGGATATGGTGTACGGCGTCATCATCGGCCTTACGTATGCCCTGTACCTGGTGAGCCAGCGTAAGAATACCGGCTTCGATAAGTTTATTTTGCTCACGTTCCACATTGTGCTGTCGGCCATTTTGTTGCTGCCCTTTTACCCGGCCTACAGCGGCCCCGTACCTACCGAAACCCACTTTTGGGTGTACATAGAAGTTATAGCGGTAGCCTTTACCATCATCCCCCTGTTTTTGAACCTCTACGCCCTCAAGGGACTCAACTCTTCTACCGTGGGCATGCTGCTCAACATCAACCCCATCATTGCGTTCGTACTGGCCAGTGTGGTGTACCACGAGCATATCAGTACGCTGCAACTGGCAGCCTATTGTATCATATTCATGGCGGTACTGGTGTTTAATGCGCAAATGTTTTTCAAGCCGAAAGCGGTAGGGGAACCAGCTTCTGCCTAAAGCCGAATCCGCAAAACAAATAAATCAGGCTATCCTTTAATCAGGAAAATCATGGTTCAGACATTCATCAGCGAAATCATTTAATCATTAAAATCAGCGGTTCAGGCTGGAAATTCCTGTAAAACCATAGCTAACCCTGTACGATTTATTGGAAAAAGCTGGAAATTTTTTTCGGCCCGTAAACACACGTTTTAGCTATAAACCGCCATTCCATGCAAATTTCGCACTTTTCAGGTCGGCGACGAAAACGCGCTAAAAACACCGAAAAGCACAGAAAAACACAGATTTTTGAAGGTATTTTGGCAAATTTAAGCAGGTAAAAAAGACATAAAACCGGCATCGATGGTGTTCGCGGGCGGGTCTAATTTCGCCTGATTTTTCCAACATTTCTATAAAATAAAACTGGACAAACTCCACCCATCAAAACCAGCGTTTTTGCGGCGTCCGCAGGGCGAAAATTTTACATAAAACCACAATTCGCGCCGGGGCTAACCGTATGAAACACCGCTTGTTTTGCATATATTTGCGAAAATTTTTAGTATAAACGCGGCCTGCGCAAACCCATGGCTGCCTTATACGTTTTCCAAAGCATATATGAGCGAAAAAACAATAGACCTGGGCGAGCAAAGCGAAGTAGAAGTGTACGGTGCCCGGGTGCATAACCTCAAAAATATAGACGTGTCGTTCCCACGAAATAAACTGGTGGTAATCACCGGGTTAAGCGGCAGCGGCAAGAGTTCGTTGGCCTTCGATACCATTTATGCGGAGGGTCAGCGCAGGTATATGGAAACGTTTTCGGCCTACTCGCGCCAGTTCATGGGCGGCATGGAACGCCCTGACGTTGACAAGGTTAGCGGACTTAGTCCGGTTATTGCCATCGAGCAAAAAACCACCAGCAAAAACCCGCGCAGTACGGTAGGTACCATTACCGAGATATACGATTTTATGCGCCTCCTCTTCGCCCGCGCAGGCGATGCCTATAGCTATACCACCGGCGAAAAAATGGAGCGCATGAGCGAGGACCAGATCCTGCGCACCATCATGGAGAAGTTTCAGGGTCAGCCGGTTAACATTATGGCCCCTGTGGTAAAAGCCCGTAAAGGCCACTACCGCGAGCTATTCGAGCAGATACGCAAGCAGGGCTACCTGAAGGTGTACATAGACGGCGCCATTGCCGATATCGAACCCAAAATGCAGGTGGACCGCTATAAGATCCACGATATCGACATCATAGTAGATCGCCTGGTGGTGACCGAGGATGACAGCAAACGCCTTTACCAATCTGTACAACAGGCACTTAAAATAGCCAAAGGCATCATCCGCATAGCGGATAAGGATAACAATGTGGCTTACTTCAGCAAGTTCCTGATGGACCCGGTATCGGGCATATCCTACGATGAACCGCAGCCGAATACCTTTTCGTTCAACTCACCCTACGGCGCCTGCGAAAAGTGCAACGGCCTGGGCTATATCTTCGAGGTGGATGAAGCATCGGTGATACCAAACCCTAAGCTTAGCATTACCAACGGCGGCCTTGCCCCTATAGGCGAATACCGCGAAACCTGGATATTCCAGGTATTGAAGGCCTTAGCAAAAAAATACGAGTTCAGCCTCACAACCCCTATAGAGAAACTAACCCGCGAGCAGCTGGATATCATCCTGAACGGCTCGCCGGATACGATAAGCGTTGCCGTTGAATACAACAAGTGGAACGTACAGAACTACCAGATCACCTTCGACGGTATCATCCGCATGCTGGAAGAGCAGCAGGAGCGCCGCAACGACGAAGGCATGGACGATATGGAGAACTACCGCGTGCTGCGTACCTGCCCCACCTGCGAAGGCGCAAGACTGAAGAAGGAGTCGCTGCATTTTAAGGTGGATGAGAAGAACATCTTCGAGCTGGCTACTATGGATATCACCACCCTAAACCAATGGTACGAGGGACTGGAGGACCGCCTCAGCGAACGGCAGAACATGATAGCCAAAGAGATATTGAAAGAAATCCGCGCCCGTATAGGCTTCCTTTTGGATGTTGGTTTGAGCTACCTAACGCTTGACCGTACGGCTAAAACGCTCTCAGGTGGCGAGGCACAGCGTATCAGGCTGGCTACGCAAATTGGTTCGCAATTGATGAACGTGATGTACATTTTGGATGAGCCGAGCATCGGCCTGCACCAGCGCGATAATGAGCGGCTGATAAACGCCCTAAAAAACCTGCGCGACCTGGGCAATACCGTATTAGTGGTAGAGCACGATAAAGACATGATTTTGGAAGCCGACCATGTGATAGACATGGGCCCGGCAGCCGGCGTTCACGGCGGGCAGATAGTAGCACAAGGCACCCCGGCCGAACTGATGGCTCACCATACCCTCACCACGCAATATATCAACGGCGAACGCGAGATCGCCATCCCCAAAAAACGCCGCGAAGGCAACGGGAAAACCCTGAGTCTGAAAAAAGCCACGGGGCATAACCTGAAGAAAGTTTCGGCAGATTTCCCGTTAGGGAAACTGATTGGCATAACCGGGGTATCGGGCAGCGGTAAATCCAGTTTGATAACGGAAACACTGTACCCTATCCTGAATCACCATTTTTTCCGTGCCAAAAAAACACCGCTCCCTTACGATAAAATTGAGGGGCTGGAGAATGTTGACAAGGTAATTGAGATAGACCAAACCCCGATAGGCCGTACGCCAAGGAGCAACCCGGCTACCTATACCGGCGTATTCTCGGATATCCGCAACCTATTTGTGGCCCTGCCCGAATCGCGAATACGGGGGTACAAGCCGGGCCGTTTCTCGTTCAACGTAAAAGGTGGCCGTTGCGAAACCTGCCAGGGCGCGGGCCAAAAGGTGATAGAAATGAACTTTTTACCGGATGTACAGGTGCCCTGCGAAGAATGCGGCGGTCGCCGTTACAACCGTGAAACTTTGGAAGTGCGCTACCGCGGCAAATCCATCAGCGATGTGTTGGATATGAGTATCGAGGATGCTACGCCGTTCTTCGAGCATATCCCGGCCATCTACCGAAAGGTGAAAACCTTATTTGATGTGGGCCTGGGGTACATTACGCTGGGGCAATCCTCTACAACCCTATCCGGCGGCGAGGCGCAGCGAGTAAAACTGGCTACCGAGTTATCTAAAAAAGACACCGGCAATACCTTCTATATACTGGATGAGCCCACGACCGGCCTCCACTTCGAGGATATCAACGTGTTGCTGGGCGTAATAAACCAGTTGGTTGATAAAGGCAATACGGTATTGGTGATAGAGCACAACCTCGACGTAATCAAAGTGGTTGACCATGTGATAGACCTTGGCCCGGAGGGTGGCTTGGGTGGTGGTAAGATCCTCTTCAGTGGCACGCCCGAAGGCCTGTGCAAAGTGAAGGAAAGCTTCACCGGGCAGTTCCTGAAAAAGGAAATGGGGATAAAATAAAGGATAACCGCTATATTGTGGATGGAAATGACGCGAAGCAAAAAAATTCTGTCCGCAATTATACTGCTGTTGGCGGCAACGGCAGCTTTTGCTGTTACGCAGGATGATGATACCTTCCTCAGTTACCGGGTCGACCCAAAAAAGCAGGAGCTAAAACTCTACTGGCAGGATGCAAGCGGGCAAAATTTCGGCAGCATCCAGAACCTGAAGACTGCCGTCGAAAAGGAAAAGAAGCAGTTATTATTCGCCACAAATGGTGGCATGTACAAACCTGGTGGTTCGCCGGTAGGCTTGTACATTCAAAATAAAGTAACCCTCTCGCCATTGGATACCACCACGGCAAGCGGCAATTTTTACCTTAAGCCTAATGGCGTATTTTACCTCACCACGGATAATACCGCAGCTATCTGCACCACGCCCGAGTTTAAAAATAATGGCAAAATAAAGTACGCCACGCAATCGGGCCCCATGCTGGTTATCAACGGGCAAATCCACCCGGCTTTTAAGGAGGGCTCACCAAATAAGAACATCCGCAACGGCGTAGGCATCATGCCTGATGGCAGCGTGCTATTCGTGTTATCCAAACAACCCGTAAACTTTTACGATTTCGCTGATTACTTCAGGAAGATGGGCTGTAAGAACGCACTGTATTTAGATGGGTTCGTGTCGAAGGCCTACCTACCCGAAAAGGATTGGCTGCAGTTGGACGGTGAGTTTGGGGTGGTGGTGGGCGTAACGGGGAGGTAAATCCTACCGATAAAAATCCGATATTGCCAATCGAAACGACAATATGAGCTTCACAGACAAACTTCAGGAAATCGATAATCTTCAAGCCGCGATAGAAGGGCATGGACAAATTCCTGTGGCTTTGCTCAACAAAATCAACTATAAGCTGCGTTTAGAGTGGAACTACACCTCTAACAGCATGGAAGGCAACAGCCTCACCAAACGCGAAACACGTACGGTGATGGTGGGTGTGGTAAGCGTAAACGATAAGCCTTTAAAAGATATTCTCGAAATAAAGAATCACGACGACGTGATCAACACCATTATGCGCATGGGCAAAGGCGAACTTAATATAGCCGAAAGCCGCATACTCGATATCCATAAAGGCATCATGTACGAGGATGACCCGGAAAAGCGCAAGCATATCGGCCAGTGGAAAACGATAGATAATTACCTTTATAACTCCCGCGGCGAACGTTATGATTTCGTTTCTCATACCGATGTTCCCGAAAAGATGCAAGAACTGGTTAATTGGGCCAACGCCGAAAAGGAGAAGATTGCCCGCAATGCAAAAGGCGCAATCCACCCCATAGAGTTAGCATTGAAATTCCATATCGAATATGTTAATATCCACCCTTTTTACGACGGCAACGGGCGTACCGGGAGGATTTTATCAAACCTTATCCTGATATCTTATGGATACCCGCCTTTTTATATCAACGAGAACGAGCGGAATACTTACTATCAATACCTAATGGATATACAAACCTGTGGAGGTGAACCCGACCTGTTTTACGAATTTATGGCGGGGTTGGTATTGCGGTCGTTGCAGTTCACAGCGGACGTGATTGGAGGGAAGGATATGCAGGAGAGCAATTAATGTAGCTGCCGTTAAATTGTTATTAAGCATGATATTTAAACCAGAAAAAACAGAATTAATTTCGAATTGGGACTTTCAACTCGATGCATTTAAAGGCAATTTCTATAATCCTGCAATCCAACATTACACGGACGTGCCAGATTGTCCTGGAAATTATATCATATGTTTAAATAAAGGTAGTGAGTTAGCTTTTGATGCTGAACTTATTTATTCGCTTTTTGACGGTAGAAAAGTTATTTATACAGGAATTTCAGGAGTAAGTCTTAGAAATAGAGATGTTAAACAACATTTTATCGGCAATAATGCAGGTCGTTCTACCTTAAGATTAAGCATAGGAGTTTTACTTGGGTATGAACGTATATATCGAGACAAAAATGGCGCACGAAACAAGTATAAATTTAGACTTGATGACGAAGTCAAATTATCTAAATGGATGAAAGAAAATTTGACAATGTATTATATATGTACGGCCCATTTAATTGAAATAGAAAACTTTTTAATTGAGAAGCTCAACCCGCCATTAAACATTAGTAAAAACCACAATTTCGGTAATATCAATTTCAGGAAAAAACTATCTATGCTAAGGACATCCCAGGTAATTGATCAAGTAAATGATACGATAGAATTTCGGAAAAAGAAAGATGAAACAAGTCCCGATAAATTGTCGGTGAAGAATATCTTAAGGACCATTGCATTTTATACATGCTTTTCAGGTTTTTAGATTTTATAACAAGTAGTTGACTCCCCTCCCAAACAATTCCTCAAAATCCTACCTTTAGCATTATATGCTACCCTTACTAATTGCCTCCCAAATCCGCGAAGCGGATGCTTATACTATAGCGCATGAGCCTATCTCCTCTATCGATTTGATGGAGCGGGCATCCAAGGCGTTTGTGGGCTGGTTCATCAACCATTTTGCCGATAAAAGCAAGCGCATATCGGTTTACTGCGGCACGGGCAATAATGGCGGCGATGGGCTGGCTATCGCGCGTTTGCTATATGAGCATGGCTATAAAAACATCGATATCAAAATCATCCGCTTTAGCGATAAAGCCAGCGACGATTTCAATGCAAATCTCGCCCGCATCGGTAAAATATCCATTGCCGAAATAAAGCCCGGCGATACCTTCCCCGATGAAGGATGCGACATCCTGATAGATGCCATACTGGGCAGCGGACTCAATAAACCTTTAACGGGCGATTATGAAAAGCTGGTAGCGCATCTGAACATACTGGACACCACCATCGTTTCGGTAGATGTACCCACCGGGTTCTTTACCGATGGCGAGATACCTGCCGATGCAACCGCAATCAAATCGGCCTTAACCATTACCTTTCAGCAGCCCAAGGTGAATTTCTTGCTGCCCGAATCGGGGCCGTATATCGATTGCTGCGAGGTGGTTAAGATTGGCCTTAGCGAAGCGTTTATCAATTCATCAGATACGTCCTATCAACTGGTAGAAGAAGCGGACGTTCGTAACCTGCTAAAACCTCGCAAACGTTTCAGCAATAAAGGCACTTACGGGCACGCCCTAATTATTGCAGGTAAAAACGAAACCATGGGGGCTGCCCTGCTATCGGCATCGGCGTGTGCGCATGCGGGTGCGGGACTTACTACGGCCTGCATCCCGCAAAGCGGATTGGTCGCCCTCAATAGTTACCTGCCGGAGTTGATGGCTATCATCCGCAAGGACGGAAACACACCCGATATTGAATGGGATAAGTTCAGCACCATAGCCATTGGGCCGGGACTTGGCAAAGATACCGAGGCTCTAAAGCTGCTAAAGGCCGTCCTCAAGAATTATAAAAAACCTATAGTGGTTGATGCAGATGCACTAAACCTGTTATCAGAAAATAAAACTTTGCTCAAAAAACTCCCCGCAGACAGCATACTTACCCCGCATATGAAAGAGTTCGACAGGCTTTTTGGCGCGCATGCCAACTGGTGGCAGCGCTTGCAAACGGCTAAAGAAAAGGCTGTGGAATTGGGTATTTGCATTGTACTGAAGAATAATTGCACCATTACCGCTACGCCCGATGGCATGCTGTACTTTAACCCAACCGGCAACGCTGCAATGGCAACAGGGGGTGTGGGCGATGTATTGACAGGTATTATTACCGCATTATTGGCGCAAAAATATACGCCGAAACAAGCTTGCATATCAGGGATTTACATTCACGGAAAAGCCGGCGATGAACTTGCCCTGCCCAATCGCATGCATGTTGCCCTCCCCGGAGTGATTATACAGCAACTGCCCATTACTATGGCAAAATTGAATGCATAAAAAAAGGGATGTAAGTATCAAACATCCCTTTTTTCTTATTAACTATTAACTGATCTTATAAAGAACTAAATACTTCTTTTTTGTAGCTATATGACGTGTGAAAATCATATTAGTTACTTAAACAACACATTTAATTTAAAGTTTTAACAAAATTTAACAAATGCAAAAAAATCCCGGCTGGTAGTACCAATCGGGATTTCGTGTTTTTATTGATAAGGTATCAACTATTTTGATGCGCCTGATACTACCATCTCTGTAATGGTTGGGTTAACACTTCCGCCCATAGGCTCTATGGTTACGGCGAAGGCATCAGCGGCGGCGATGGCTTTCATTTCTTTTACGCCAGATGTATCTATCGCGTTAGCAGAATCGAACACACCCAAATCTACGGGCTTACCCCCTACCAATGCCCAAAGCTGGTATTGATGCGAGCCGTCATGCGCGGGCAGCTTCATACTCTTTAAATCGAGTATCACCTTTTTGTTGAGCGTGTTCCAGGCAAGTGTCATGGCGGCAGTAGGTGCCTTGGCTGTACCTTTAAGGCGTAATACCCTGTAAACAGTATCGCGGTATATATCCAGTTCCTTTTCGCGGTTGTTTACGTCATTCGCAATCTTTTGCTTATCTACCTGCATGGCAGTGAGCTGCGTATTGGTATCCTGTAGCTTGCTATACAGGTTTATTAAACCATAAATGCTAATGAGCAATAAAACCAGGCAGGCCGCAAATGCATATTTAAAAAATGAGGGTTGCCTTGCGGGCATGGCTATAACATTGTCTACCTCTAAATCATCATCCTCAAATACTTCTTCGGTGCGGCTATGCGCTTTGGTAAAGATGCGGTCATCTGCCAAATTGGTGAGCAGGCTGTTCAGTATCCTGCCGCGTAAGGCCTCGGGCGGTGCAATGGCATGCAGTTCGGCATAAGCCTCCATCGAGCGTTCTATTACTTCTATCTCTGCCTTAACTTCAGTATTTTCAGCGGCCATCTTCTCCACTTGTAACTTTTCGTCGGGGCTGATGCTGCCCAGAACGTAAAGTTCCAATATCCCAGATTCTATGTACTCCTTGATGTTTTCCACTGTCAATTAAAATGTTTTCTCAGCTGCTGTATGGCCATCCTCAGGCGCGTTTTAATGGTGCCCAGCGGAACACCAAGTTCGTCGGCGGCTTCCACATGGGTGTAACCTTTAAAGTACACCAGGTCGAGGATTGACTTTTGTTCGGGCTTTAGGGTAGCAACTAGCTCCTTTATACCAAGCAACTCAGGTTTATAAACGGTATTCCTTTGTTCGTCAATGAAAGTTACGTTATTTTCAAGCTCATGGTTTTTGGCCTGGTTCTTAAAATCTTTTGAACGGATCTTGTCTATAGCCAAATTGCGGGCAATATTCACCATCCAGGTAAACAAGCGCCCTTTTTCGGCACTGTAGCCCGAAAAGGAATTCCAGATTTTTACGAAAGTTTCCTGAAGCACATCCTCAGCAACCGGGATTTCGGTAATGATGCGGGAGATTACTCCGAACAGGGATGCGGAATACATATCATACAATGCCTCCACCGCAATCTTTTCGCGGTTGCGGAGGGCAAGTATTAATTCTTCCTCGGATAGTGATATTTTTCTTTTGCGACTCAACTCCGGTGAAGATAGAAAGGATTAATTACATTTCAAATAAATGCTTTTCGGCATGGTACGACGAGCGCACCAGCGGTCCGCTTTCAACATATCTGAATCCTTTCCGTAGTCCCCACTCTTTGTAGCTGGCAAATTGGTCGGGGTGTATCCAGTCTATAACCGGGTGGTGGTTACGGGTTGGCTGCAGGTACTGGCCCAGGGTGAGGATATGCACGCCGACTTCCAGCAGGTCGTCCATGGCTTCTAAAACATCTTCTTCCTTTTCGCCCAGGCCAAGCATAATGCCCGATTTAGTACGAAGGCCGGCATCAGCTACATGGCGTAGAGCTTCCAGGCTTCGGTCGTATTTGGCCTGTATGCGCACTTCTTTAGTTAAGCGGCGAACAGTCTCCAGGTTATGTGATACCACCTCAGGCCGGGTTTCCAGCACGCGGGCCAGGTTATCCCAATTCCCGCGAAAATCGGGCAACAGCGTTTCCAAAGTAGTTTCGGGGCTTTCGCGACGGATAGCGTTGATGGTTTCGGCCCATATGATAGATCCGCCATCTTTAAGGTCATCGCGGTCTACCGACGTTATTACGCAATGTTTTACCTGCATCAGCTTTACCGAATTGGCTACGCGGTTTGGCTCGTCGGTATCAACGGTCAGCGGGCGCCCTGTTGCTACCGCACAAAACGAGCAGCTGCGGGTACAGATGTTACCCAGTATCATGAAGGTTGCCGTGCCGGCACCCCAGCACTCGCCCATGTTGGGGCAATTGCCGCTTTCGCAAATGGTGTGCAGCTTATGGGTATCAACCAGGCCGCGCACATGTGCGTATTCTTTCCCAACGGGGAGCTTAACCCTAAGCCAATCGGGCTTGCGTTGCGGCTGGTTAGCGGGCACTACAGGCAGTTCAATCATAGGTACAAAAGTAGTTAAAAACCCCCTAACCCCCTAAAGGGGGAACAGAAGTTTTACAGTAGGTTGATTTTAGTCAGAAAGACCGTGAGTCGGATAAGTCGGGAAGTCAGAAAAGCTATAACTTTAGCACACCAATTGTTCGGATAAAAAAAGCCCCTAAGAAATACTTAAGAGCTTCATCTATTTTCTGTCCTGATTCCTGGTTCTTGATTTCTTGAATCTAAGCTAACACGCTCACCGCTTCATCAACAGAGATAGCGCCGTGCGATTGATCTAATATGCATTCGCCGTTTTTTATCACCAGCATCTGTGGCGATTCATGGTGTACCTGGAAATCTTCGGCAATTTTCGCGGAAAGGTCGCGATGTTTGATGAGGTCTAAAAAGTAGAGGGGCATATCGCCGGGTAGCTCTTCCCAATCCAGCTCGAAGCGCCTTTTGGCCATCATGCTGATGCTGCAGCGGGTGCTGTGCTTAAAAATAAGGCTGTAGCCTTGTTGCTGCTTAATACTATCCAGCTGCGAAGCCGACTCCAACGATATCCATTCCATGCCGCAAAAATAAACGTATAAACTCTGTTAAAAGTAAATACAATGTAAAACTGCGTAATGTTTTAAGGTTGCGTGCTTAAAATGGCAAGCTACCTACCGGCCCCTATTGGGGTATGAGCCGTATGCCGGGCACAATTTATTTGAGCATGAGGAAAAGCCTATGCCAATTACCAGGGCCACAACAACTATGTAAAATATCTTTTTCATTTCCTGTATTTATATATCTCCCAATTATACGCTTTTAGCCACGTAATGTTGCGGCTAATTTTGCCATTTTTATGGCAGTTACAGCCGCTTCATCGCCTTTGTTGCCGTGTTTGCCGCCTGCCCTGTCGATAGCCTGTTGTTGGTTATCGGTAGTAAGCACTCCAAATATAACAGGTTTTGAATATTTTATGGCAACATTACTTACGCCATTTGCAACTGCATTGCAAATAAAATCAAAATGGCGGGTTTCGCCCTGTATTACACAGCCCAGGCATATCACCGCATCAAATTTACCGGTTTGCAAAAGCAGTTCGGCACCGCTGGTTAATTCAAAACTGCCGGGTACGGGGTAGCTGTGTATATGTTTTGGTTTTGCGCCGTATTTTATCAAACTATCGTAAGCGCCTTTATATAATGCATTGGTTATTTCGGCATTCCACTCGGCCACTACAATACCAAAAGTAAAAGGCTTTGCCGATGGTATTTCGGTAGCAGTAGAAAAATCTGAAAGGTTTTTAAGGGCAGAAGACATGGTGTTAGTTTTTGATAGTTAGAAAGGTTAAAGATGTTAAAAAAGTTAGGAATCAAATATATTTAAAAGGATAAAGGGTTAAAAAAGAAGTAACGCATTCGCAATTACAACTTTTTTAACCCTTCTAACTTTTCTAACCTCTCGGTAACCTAATTACGATTTCGCTTCGGTACGCGCTATGTAAGCATCAATGCTACGCGCTTCGTCACTTGTAGGGTAGTCGGTCTTGATTTTATTGTAGGCTTCCGCTGCCGATTTGTTATCGTTCTTGGCTTCGTAAACCAGGCCAAGCTTTTTCAGGTAAACCGGAGAAAGGAATTGGTTGTTAGCTTTATCTATCGCTTTTTTGAAGTAGGTTTCTGCTTTGTCGTAATCTTTCAATTCTACGTAAGCATCGCCTGCGCCACCAAATGCTTCGGCTGCAACCATCATGTCATCGCCACGGTAGCTATCGAAGTTATCAATCGCTTTGCGGTACTCGCCTTTATTTAAATAAGCAACGCCTAAGTAAAAATAAGCAAGGTTTGCGGTTTTGGTATTGCTGTAATCTTTAATGATCTGCTCCAAACCAGGGTAGCTGTCGGCACCTTTTATGGCTTTGTCCCAGTCTTTTCTGGTCCAGTAGTCTTGCGCTACGTGTATTTGGTTGGCTGCTTTTTCTTCGCGTGGGCCCAGGTACACTTTAAGGTAGGCAATATATACGCCTACCATCAATACGATAGCGGCTGCTATAAATAACAAGCTTTTTTGGTTCTCCTGAACAAAGCTGCCACTCTTCACTGCTTCTGTTTGCGCTGGCGTAGCCTTTGTTTTCAACTCGGTTGCTGACATCTGTATTTAAAAATTAAGTTTGCAAAACTACGGTTTTCAAAACTTTTAACAAATAATTATTTTTGGTTAGTTAAACGGTTGATTTGGTTGATTATGAGCGGGGTTGCGCACTTGTCGACTCTATGTTGTAGCAACTGATGATATTACTGAACGTGACTACTATAAAATGCACGTTGCGTTGCGTGACTTTCATCAACGCTTTCAATGCCCCAGTTTTGACCTTTAATTATTTTCTCTTGTATAGCGCACGTAAAGCTAATATTAAGGCTAAAATCCCCCAGGAAATCATCGCCATAGAAACTGATGTCGATATTTTTTGCGCTACCGGGTAATTCCGGCACAAAAACCTTCATGTGTTTCTTAAAATAGTCATATTCTCTTAAATCAAGGCCGGTACTTTTCGCATTCATACTACCATCACTGTTGCTTTTTTGGCAGATAGACAGTTCCATGCGTCGGTATTTCCAATTATTGATTTTGTCGTAAATGGGTCCGGATAAAATTAAAAGGGGCAGCAATGACCAATAAAGATATTTAAACCGAAGCCTGTGCTTAACCCTTTTTCGCATAAAGAAGTAAACCCCTATTCCAACAAACAGCATAACAGTGCCCACTATAAATGAGGAAATGATTTCAAAAAAACCCTCACCCAAATAGACATCCAATGCGGAACACGAGCAACTTGTAGCAGCTATAATGAAGTTTAGAATGTAACCCGATAAAACAAATACAATTGCGACGGGTACCGTCCTTTTGATAAAGTTTAGCATGTGATAAATTTAAGCAATCTGCATTAATTATTATGGCGTTGCCTGCGGCCCGCGCTTTCCGTTACAACTCCTCATTCCGTCCCCACTGATAGAAGTGGGGACTCCATTCCGGGGTTTCCACTGCAATCGCTAACGCGGTTTTCTCAGGATATGATAAACTACCCACCAATGAACAAATGAACCACTGAACTAATGAACCAATTGCGTAATTTTGCCATCCCATGTACCTGCAGCAGCTCTCCTTTTTAAATTTTAAGAATTATACCGAAGCCGAGCTTACCCTCAGCCCCGGCGTAAATGCTTTTGTGGGGAATAATGGCGCAGGCAAAACCAACCTGCTCGATGCCGTGCACTACCTCAGCCTCTGCAAAAGCTATTTCAATCCCATCGATAGCCAGCAGATAAAACAGGGTGCCGATTTTTTTATGGTGAACGGCGTGTTCGAGAAAAACGGCAATAAAGAAGTGGTGGCCTGCGGCGTAAAGCGCAACCAAAAAAAGCAATTCAAACGAAATAAGAAAGATTACCAGCGCCTGGCCGACCATATAGGCCTGCTGCCCCTGGTAATGGTATCGCCCTACGATATCAGCATTATTATCGAAGGCAGCGAAGAACGCCGCAAATTTATCGATAATGTAATATCGCAAACAGATAACCAGTACCTGGATGAGCTGATTGCCTACAATAAGTTCCTGGCCAACCGCAACGCCATGCTGAAACTGATTGCCGATACCGGCCGGTACGACCCGGAACTACTGGCCGTAATGGATGAGCAGCTCACGGCATCGGGCAACCGCCTGTTCCAAAAGCGCAGGGCATTTATGGAAGCGTTTACGCCGATATTCAACCAGCACTACAGCTTTATCAGCAATGGTGCCGAGCAGGTAGAACTGGTGTACGAATCGCAATTGCTGAATGATAGCCTGGCAACCCTGCTGAAGAAGAATATCGAGCGCGATCGCATACTGGAGCGTACCACCAGCGGCATACATAAAGATGATCTGCAGTTCAACATCCATGGCATGCCCATGAAAAAGTTTGGCTCGCAGGGGCAGCAGAAATCGTTTTTAATTGCTTTGAAGCTGGCGCAATACACCTTCCTCACCCAAAAAAAAGGTTTTAAACCCCTATTGCTCTTGGATGATATTTTTGATAAGCTGGATGATGGCCGCGTAACCAAGCTGATGCAGATGGTAAGCAACAACGATTTTGGGCAGGTGTTCATTACCGATACCAGCATGAGCAGGGTACAGCAGGTTTTCGAGGCAATAAAGGTGGATGTAAAATTATTTAAGGTAACGGAGGGTAATATAGATGCGTAAAGCAAACGACAAATCCATTAAGGAAGCCATTGAGCAGATGCTTAATGTGTACAAAATAAAACGCCGGTTCGATGAAACCCATGTGGTAGCCAACTGGGCTGATATTGTGGGCAAGCCCATGGCCAACCGCACCAAAGAATTATTCATACGTGATAAGAAGCTGTTCCTGCGCATCGAATCGTCTGTAGTGAAAAACGAGTTGGTAAACATGCGCAGCCAAATCATCGCCAAAATAAACGACGAGGCACACACCGTACTGGTAGAAGAAATAGTGTTTTTGTGATTACCTGCGGCCTAAGCGTATGCGGGCAGTAATACCGCGCAGGGCATCATCCATAATGTGCGAAAACGCCAGCAAAAATATACCAGGGAAGATAAAAGCAAACTGGGCTTCTGGATGGTAACGGAAAATATCTAAAGACACCAATAAAATAGTAACGATTATTATAGAATAAACGACGTATTTAAACAGGGCTCTCATGGTTCTTGCTGGGCTTATCGTAATATAACTTACAACGTAAAGCTACCAAGGAATATTGTAAAAAACAAGAGGAATTTAATAACAAAGGGCCCGCAAAAATTTGCGGGCCCTTTGCATGTATTTGGTTGTTAGAACCTTTCGAAAGCAGAGAAAAAGAAGTTGCCTTCTATATCAGCGTTCTCGTCAGAGTCTGACCCGTGCACCGCATTTGCTTCGATAGATTTGGCAAACAACTGGCGGATAGTGCCCGCTTCGGCCTTAGATGGGTCGGTTGCGCCAATCAAAGTACGGAAATCTGCAATGGCATTATCTTTCTCCAATATAGCAGCTACGATAGGGCCGGAAGACATAAAGCCTACCAGGTCGGCATAGAAACCACGCTCGGCGTGTACGGCATAAAATTCGCCTGCCTTTTGTGCGCTTAATGCGGTGTATTTAAGGGCTACTATTTTAAAGCCCGCGTTGGTAATATGGTCTAAAATAGCGCCGATGTGGCCGTTTGCTACTGCATCGGGCTTTATCATGGTAAATGTGCGGTTAGTTTTCATTTCTCAGGGTTAATCTTTTTATTATAGATTATTAAAATTGCCGCAAAAGTAGGGTTTTACATCTGAAACATAAAGCTTTTACTATTAAATAAGCTGTTTGTATTTAATTAATTTATTTAGCTTTGCAACTTCTTTTTAAAAATTGATGTTGGATTTAGCCTCGCTTACAGAACTTTTAGCTCAGCCCCAAAAAATAGTTATCACTACCCATCACAAACCCGATGGCGATGCTATGGGTTCGTCGTTAGGTTTGTATAATTATTTGGTACAGCTTGGCCACCACGCAAGGGTTATAGCACCTACAGACTACCCCGATTTTTTGGCCTGGCTTCCCGGCAACGAAGAAGTAATTATCTACACCGAGCATACCGAACAAGCCGCCGCGCTGATTGCCGATGCCGCTATCATCTTTTGCCTCGATTTCAACAGCCTTAGCCGCATAAACCAAATGGGCGAACTGGTGGGCGCCAGCAAAGCTTATAAAGTGATGATAGACCATCACCTGGAGCCGCAGGATTTCGACGATTACCGTTATTGGGACATCAAGGCCTGCGCGACTGCGCAATTGGTTTATACCTTCATCGTTAACGAGCTTGGCCGCAAAGATTTGATAGATAAAGACGTGGCCACCTGCCTGTACGCCGGCATCCTTACCGATTCTGCTTCCTTCCGCCTGCCCAATACCACATCAGATGTGCACCGCATAGCGGCCGAACTGATAGATTGCGGTGCGGTGAACTGGCGCATACACGAATTGATATACAACAGCGCATCTGAAAACCGTTTGCGCTTTTTGGGGCATTGCCTGGCCAACCGGCTGGAGATATTGCCCGAATACAATACGGCCCTAATTTCCGTTAGTAAAGCTGATCTGGATAAGTTCGGCGTAAACACCGGCGATACCGAAGGCATCGTAAATTATGCCTTATCCATGGCAACCATTAAATTAGCGGCCTTTATTGTGGAACGTACCGATATGGTAAAACTATCGTTAAGGAGTAAGGACGAATTTCCGGCCAACGAAATATGCAAAAAGTATTTCAACGGCGGCGGCCACCGCAACGCGGCGGGCGGGCAATCAAACGAAAGCCTTGAGGCCACGGTAGCAAAATTCAAAACAATATTACCTGAATATAAAAAACTATTAATACAGTAAAAACTAAAATGAGGAAAAACGTAATGTTAATTGCGCTTGCAGCTGTAGGGTTGGCAAGCTGTAAAGGTGGATTCAAACAAGCTGAAGGCGGCTTGCTTTATGATATACACGTAGATAAACCGGGCGAAACCATTAAAACAGGCGATTTTATGAGCCTGAACCTGGTGCTTAAAACCGATGGCGACTCGGTAATATTCAGCACTTACGAGCAGGGCCGCCCGGTAATAAACGCCATGCCTAAAGCGCAGAAAAAAGGCGATATCATCAGCGGTTTTGCCCTGCTTAGCGAAGGCGACAGCGCAACCATTAAAATGAGTATCGATTCGGTTTTCAAAAAAGGCCAGCCAAAACCGCCGGGCATCAAAGGCAAATACCTGGTTTACAATGTTAAGGTAGAAAAAGTAATACCAAGGGGCAACCTGAGCGAGGTTGTTTTCCAGGGCCGTATATCTGAATATATGAAAGGCCAGGCCGATGCAATTGCGAAAGCCGAGCCTGCCAAGATTAAGAAATACGCAGAGGATAATAAACTCAAAACCACTACCACCGCTTCGGGCCTAGTTTACGAAATAACCGCGCCCGGTAGCGGCGCAACCATTGCCAATGGCGATACTGCCGTAGTAAACTACACCGGTAAATTGATCAATGGCAAAATCTTCGATAGCAGCATTAAAGCTGATGCAGAGAAGGCTGCTGCAGCCAACAAACAACCGATCGATCCACGCCGCCCATTTTCACCGTTACGCATAGCCGTAGGCCAGAGCAAGGTAATAAGAGGCTGGGACGAAGGCTTGTTGTTATTGAACAAAGGCGCCAAAGCAACCTTTGTAATTCCCTCATCTTTAGGTTGGGGCGAGCAAGGCGCGCCGCCGATGATCCCGCCATTTGCCATTACCGTGTTCACGGTTGAGGTAGTGGATATTGTTCATCCAAACCCTAATGCACCAAAAGTTGCGGCACCACAACCGCCAACAATCAGATAATATTTAAGAACAGAGAAAGCCTTCCGTGTATAAGCGGAAGGCTTTTTTATGAAAAATATTTTTGCCGGATAGGGCTAACCGGCAACAGCCCGCAATACTTAAACATCCAGATGAAGAAGCTCCTCACCATCATTTTAATCCTAAGCGTTTTTACCGGCTACGCACAGGTGAAAAAAAAGCCTGCTGCTAAAGGCAAGTTGGCAAATGGCGTAACAGCCAAAAAGCCCCCCTTACCCATGATAGATGGGTTTAAACAAGCCGGTGGTGGCTTGCTTTATAATATAGTGGTAGATAAACCCGGCCCAACCATCAAAACAGGCGATTTCATGAGCATTAATCTGGTGCTTAAAACCGATGGCGACTCGGTGCTTTACAGTACCTACCAGCAAGGCCGCCCGGTATTTGCCCCAATGCCTAAACCGGAGAAGAAGGGCGACATAACCACCGGCTTTGGCCTTCTTAGCGAAGGCGATAGCGCAACCTTTAAAATGAACATTGATTCGATATTCAAAAAAGGGCAGCCAAAGCCTTCTGGCATTAAAGGCAAGTACCTTATCTACAACCTACAGGTAGTGAAAGTGATACCAAAAGGCAACCTGAGCGATGCTGTTTTCCAGGCGCGGGTATCCGAATACATAAAGGCGCAGGGCGATATCATGTTGAAAGCTGAGCCTGCTAAAATAAAAAAATACGTTGATGATAATCAACTGAAAACTACTACAACTGCATCGGGCCTGGTTTATGAGATAACCACCCCCGGCAGCGGCGCAAACATTGCCAAGGGCGATACCGCAGTAGTAAACTATACCGCTACTTTATTAAACGGCAAAATATTCGATAGCAGCATTAAAGAAGATGCCCTTAAAGCTGCCGCTGCCAACAACCAGCCGCTGGATCCCGGCCGCGCATTTACCCCGCTACGTGTTGCCGTTGGCGAAGGCAAGGTGATAAAAGGATGGGACGAAGGCATGTTATTGTTGAAGAAAGGCACCAAAGCTACATTTGTGATCCCCTCAGTGCTGGGCTGGGGCGAGCAAGGCGCCCCACCGATGGTTCCGCCGTTTGCGCCAACCGTATTTACGATAGAGGTGGTGGATATTGTACATCCTAAACCCTGAAGCGCTACACGCTGTTATGCCACTAGCGACGAGATATTTAAACATTTATAGCCTGCCCTGTATAAGCGGACGGCTCTTTAAGAAAAATAATTTTTGCCGGATAAGGCCTTTGAACACCAGCCAGCAATACAAACAAACATACAAATGAAGAAACTCCTCACCATCATTTTAATCCTAAGCGTTTTTACCGGCTACGCCCAGGTGAAAAAAAAGCCGGCTGCTAAAGGCAAGGCCACAACAGCAAAAGGCAAAACGGCCAAAAAAGGCCCGGCGGCAAAAGGGCCGATATTGGTTGCAGGCGGTTTTACCAAATTGCCCAACGGCGTGCTTTACAAAATCGTCCGGAAAAACACCGGGCCAAAAATAAAATTGAGCGATGTGGTAACCTTCCACGTTACCCAGCGTACCGATAAAGATTCGGTGCTTTTCAGCAGCTATAAAATGGGGCAGCCTGTAAAAGTGCAGGCGCAGCCATCGCGCAACGTGGGCGATCTGATGGATATTTTGCCTTTGCTGGCCGCAAACGATAGCGCCTTCGTAAAAGTGCCTGTCGATTCTGTTTTTAAAGGCATGGAAGCACAACGCCCGGCATTTTTGGCCAAAGGCGGCAATATTTTGTGCACTATCAAAATCGTTAAGATACAATCCATCGCCGATGCCATGGCCGAACGCCAGGCCGGGCTCGTCAAAATAAAAGAAGCCGAAACCGCCGATGCCAACGCTTACGTAAGCAAGCATGGCCTGGTGCTACAAACCACGGCCTCGGGCCTGCGTTATGTGATCACCAAACCGGGTACAGGGCCAAACGCCATGCCGGGCGATTCTATCGTGATACATTACGCCGGCCGCCTCACAAACGAGAGCGTGTTCGATACCAGTATCGAATCTGTAGCCAGGGCTGCAGGCACTTACCAGGAAGGTAACCCTTACCAGCCTTTAATGTTCCGCCTGGGCGTACAGCCGCTGATACAGGGCTGGGTAGAAGGCTTGCAATTGCTTAACAAAGGCGCTAAAGCTACCTTTGTTATACCATCGGCCCTGGGCTATGGCGAGCAAGGCAATGGCAACATTGCACCCTACAGCACCTTGATATTTGATGTAGAGATGGTAGATGTAGTGCCTGGCAAAGACAAGAAGTAGGCTCCCGCGCTGCTTTACAAGGCCAAAACGCCAACAAAAAAGCAGCTAACGGTAAAAATTGAATTTAATCAGCATAAAAAGCCTCCTGCAACGGAGGCTTTTTTATTTTTGCAGCATGGTATTGACAGATACGCACACCCACTTATACTACGAAACCGACGATGCAAAACGGCAGGCCCTGATGCAGCGTTGCCTGGATAGCGGCGTGCAGCGGCTGTTCTTACCCAATGTAGATGCAGCTTCTATGCCGCTGATAGCGGATTTACTGGCTGCTTACCCCGATAATTGCTTTGCCATGCTGGGGCTGCACCCCTGCTCGGTAAAGGCCGATTGGGAGCACGAACTGATGCTGATGCAGCCAGAATTGCACAAGCACCCCATATACGCCATCGGCGAGATAGGTATAGACCTCTATTGGGATAAAACCTTCTTAACCGAACAGATACAGGCTTTTAAACTGCAGATAAAATGGGCCAAGCAGCTAAAACTGCCCATCGTGATACACTGCCGCGACGCTTTCGACGAAGTGTATGAAGTATTACTACAAGAAAAAGACGAACTGTTGCGCGGTATATTCCATTGCTTTAGCGGCACGCTGGAGCAAGCCCAAAAAGTAATTGCCTTAGGCTTTTACCTGGGAATAGGCGGCGTGGTGACTTATAAAAACGCCGGGCTGGACAAAATCTTACCCGAAATCGGGTTGCAGCATATCGTTTTAGAAACCGATTCTCCGTATCTTACGCCTGTTCCGTACCGTGGTAAACCTAACGAAAGCGCTTATTTAACATACATAGCCCAAAAGGTTGCGGAGCTGCATCAAATTACCGTAGAAGAAGTGGCAAGCACCACCACCGAAAACTCAAAGAAAGTTTTTGGGGTGTAATTATTTTATTAAAGCATAAACCAAACGCATGAGCCAAATACTGATCATCTATACCGGCGGCACCATAGGTATGATGACCGACCCTGTTACCAAAACACTAGTACCCATCAATTTCGAGCAGATTATGGATAATGTGCCCGAGTTGGAAAAGCTCAACTGCAAGATAAAGGTGCATTCGTTTGAGCAGATTATCGATTCATCTAACATGAACCCCGCTGTTTGGAGCGAACTTGCCGCGCTTATAGAAGCAAATTACGACGATGTAGACGGTTACGTAATTCTGCACGGCTCCGATACCATGGCCTACACAGCATCGGCACTGAGCTTTATGTTGCAGAATTTAGATAAACCCGTGATATTCACCGGCTCGCAGTTACCTATAAGCGCCGTACGTACGGATGCCAAGGAAAACCTGATGACCGCCATCGAAATTGCCAAGGCCAAAAAGAACGACAAAAGTCGCGTTCCCGAGGTTTGTATTTACTTTGACTATAAGCTGTTCCGCGGTAACCGCGCGTTTAAATATAATTCATCCAAGTTCGAGGCTTTCCGCTCGCCTAACTACCCCATACTGGCCGAATCGGGCGTGCACCTGCGTTTCAGCGCGAACGACATCCGGCAGCCGGGCGAAGGGCCGTTAAAAGTTCATAACAACCTCGTTAGCGATGTAGCGGTGCTAAAACTTTATCCCGGTATTAGCCCCAAAGTGGTAGAAACCATTTTAGGAGCAGATGTGCGCGGCATTGTAATGGAAACTTTTGGTGCGGGCAATACTACAACAGATCAATGGTTCATCGACCTGCTGAAAGCCGCAATAGGCGCAGGAAAAGTTATCCTGGATATCTCGCAATGTAAAGTGGGCACTGTAGAGCTAGGCCGTTACGAAACCAGCAAAGAGCTAAAAGATATGGGCGTAGCCAGCGGTTTTGATATGACCTTTGAAGCCGCAGTAACCAAAATGATGTACCTCCTCGGCGAAATAGACGATCCGCAGGAAGTGAAACGCTGTTTGGAAAAAGATTTAAGGGGTGAGTTGACGGAGTCGTAGGGAAGTTTTCTTACCCATCGTCATTGCGAGGCACGAAGCAATCTCCCGGCAAGCGGGGCGGATCTGCAAAGCTGCTCTTCCTACGTAGAGATTGCTTCGTGCCTCGCAATGACGATTTTTATAAACGGCACCCGCCTCCTAAAATATCCTTTGCCTTATCGCCTCCATAAAGCTCTCTCGAAATTTATCGCTCACCGGTATCTGCTTGCTGCCGATGTAAATGTGGTTGTCCTGTATTTTATTAAGCTGTTTAGTATTTACGATATACGAGTTATGCACCCGCACAAAGGGCTGCGGCAATTGCTCTTCAATATCCTTTAGTCTGCGGTATATCAGCAATTCCTCAGCGCCTGTTACCAGGCGCACGTACTCCTTCTCTCCTTCAAAGTATAGTATCTCATCCAGCAATATCTTGCGCAAGGTCTTGCCGCTTTTAAAAAAGAAGTAGTCTGGCTCCGGCTTGATAGCGGCTATTTCTGCAGGCGGCACGGCCGTTTTTCCAAAACTAGCCTCTATTTTCTGGGTGGCAGCCAAAAAGCGTTTCAGGGTAATGGGTTTCAGCAGGTAATCTATCGTTTGGTAAGCGTAACTTTCGGCGGCATGCTCGGCATAGGCCGTGGTGAATACTATTTTGGTGTCCTTCGGCAACAGTCCGGCTAGTTCCATGCCGGTAAGGTGCGGCATGTTTATATCCAGGAAGATGAAATCTACCTTGTGGCTCTTCATAAATTCTATCGCCTCCAGCGCGTTATAGCACTTGCCCAATAGCTGCCATTGGGTGGTTTGGCCAATAAGCACCTCCAGCAGGTTTACCGCATTAGGTTCATCGTCTATAATAATGCACTTCAGGCTCATGGCAGCGGTATATTTAAGCGGGCATGGTAAATATCGCCATTATTTTGGGTAGTCAGTTCAAAATCATCCTTATACAGTAGTTCCAGCCGTTTGCGTAGGTTGGCAATACCGAAGCCTGTTGAGGCAGCGTGCGGCGGTACCTGCGGCATGGTGTTTTCCGTAGTGAATATCAGTCGGCCGTCGTCCTGCAGCAATGAGATGTCAATCCTATTATCTGTACTGGATTTATCGATGCCGTGCTTAAAAATATTCTCCACAAAGGTCATCAACAACATAGGTGGGATGCTAAGCGAGGCATCGCAATGTTTTTCGAATTTGATGCGGATATCGTAGCGGATCCGGATTTTTTCCAGTTCGATGTAGTTTTCGATGAATTGTATCTCGGTACCTATAGATACCACCTGTTTTGGGCTTTCGTCTACAAAATAGCGCATGATGTTGGATAGCTGCTCTATGAGTCCCGCCGTGCGCGGCGCTTCCAGGTACGCCTCGTAATAAATATTATTGAGCGTATTGAACAGAAAATGTGGCTGCACCTGCGATTTAAGCAGGTTGAGCTCGGCCTGCGTTTTTTGGGCTATGATTTCGTCTGATTGCCTTTTCAGTTCGAAATAGGCTATCGCGATGCGGAAGATAAAACTGAGCAGGAAGATAAGCACGCCGCCTACAATGAAGCTTGATAACACCTTAAAGGTCATCGCCTCGGGCTTCAACGCAAAAAAAGTATTGTAAACGGTAAGTGTAACAAACCCACGTGTGATACCCACCGAAAACAGGAACGCGATAACGGCCAATACGTACCAAACGATATAGCCCCGCTGGTACAACCGCGGGAACAGCCACAGGATATTGCCGTAAATAATTGTTGCGTAAAAAGCCGTATAGATAATTGCGTAGGCAAAGGCCTGGCCAAAGCTATCCATAGGCAGTAGCGAAAGCATAATCACCACGAACACCGATACCCAAACCGCCTGCTGCAGTTGGATGGCGGTAAGCTTTCCCGAGGATAATTTCATGCTTAAAAATACGAAGCTTTTTGGTGCGGGGCTATTGTTTTAAACCGATGGGCTTATTTATTCAACCAATAACCTGTTTTTCTTCATGGTTTGGCTAATCGTGCGTTTTGTTGCTGGTTTGGCAAATATTGAATAAAGCCCCTCAACGGCTAAATATAGCAGGCACTGGGTTGAAATAGTTTCGGCACCTGCCCGCCCCGCCGCTCCTTTGTTATCAATAAACAAAAACGCAATACCATTATCATCAATAACATGAAAACAAACTGCACCACCCCGGCTATAATCGTCAGCCTGCTCGCCTTATTTTTATCTGCGCAGCCCAAATACGCGCTTGCTCAAAAAGTTGATACCATCCGCCTGAAAGATAACCGGTTGAACACCGCAAGCCTGAAACCCGGGCTGCGCCAGTATGCAGTCTACTTCCAGACCCCTAAAAGCCCTAAGGTGCTTAAATTTTGGCTCTGGCTGCGCGATACCAAAACCGGCACCCAAAACGGCCAGAAAGTATTCATCACCACTCAGCATTGGTTTGGCGGCGATACCGCAAGCTACCGCACAGTTTATTCGGTAAACAAGGCAAACGATTTCTCGCCTATCTACCATTCAGAAACCATTAACGGCAAAAACAAATCGTTCAACTGGGGTAGCGACAACATTACGGGTGCCGATACCGTTGCTGCCAACACCGCCAAAGCCTTCGAGCTCGATTTTGCAGAACCCTGCTACAATTGGAACCTGGATATGGAAACCTTCGAGATGCTACCGCTGGCTGCCGGCAAAACCTTCGCCATCAACTTTTACGATGCCGGTTTCGGCAAGCCCGAATATGAACTCTATAAAGTCATCGGCAGCGAAGTGATTACCACACTGGATAACCAAAAAGTTGACTGCTGGAAACTGTTCTACGAAAGCGATAACGCCGGCCGCCATGCTACCGAAACCTTCTGGATAAGCAAAAAGAATCACGAGTTTTTGAAAGAGGAGGATAACTTTGCAGGCATGTACCGTTACAAAGTGAAGATGCCGGCCGGTTCGCCCAACATTTTGGATAAGTTAACAAAATAAGCACCGCCCTACCGGTACCCATCTGAAAAATTATACGGGCTGCCCTTGGGCGGCCATTTTTTGTTATCGGCGCCAACTTTTATGCAGCCCTAGTTGTAATATCTTTGTGAGAGGAACAAATTTGCTCCCGACTTGCCAATACTTAAAAACATAAACCATACAGCTATGCCAAACACAGAGATGATTTTTACGCAGGACCTGCCCAACAAAAAAATTCATGTATCAAGGGATTTTGCTGCCCCATTAACTGATGTTTGGACGGCCTGGACTGAAGCCCAGCTGCTTGAAAAATGGTGGGCACCACGCCCCTACCGTGCCATAACCAAAGTGATGGATTTTAGGGAAGGTGGCATGTGGATTTATGCAATGACAGGCCCGCAGGGCGATGCGCAATTGTGCAAGGAGGTTTTTAAGACCATTACCATAAAGGATAGGATAACCAACGCCGTAACTTTTTGCGATGAGGACTATAAAGATAATCCCAATTTCCCGGTGACGTATTGGAACAAAGGATTCGCGGCTAAGGGCGAGGCTACCACGGTGGATATAGAGATACGCTTCGATTCGGAGGCCGACTTGCAGACCATCATCGGCATGGGCTTCAAAGAAGGCTTCAGCATGGGTATGGGTAATCTGGATGAATTGCTGGCGGGGAAATAAGGATTAAGGACCGCTGACTAATTAGCCCGCATAGCGGACGGTAAATATTGTTTCGATGAAAATCAGTAAATATGAATTACAGGATATCATTCTCGGAAATGAACAAACGGGCTCAGGCAGCCATCTCCAAACAGCCTAATACCTCTTTAGAAGATATGCGGAAGCAAGTAGCCCGGCTGAAAAACAGCAGCGTTTCAAAGAAAAAGAAGCAACAACACTCTTAACTGCTATCGGGCGGGAAGCTTTTTATTTTCGTCGCCGCAGGGGGCTCTCAATAGATTTAAGTTAACCCATAAAATATTGTGCCTGAAAAGACATCCCTATTGCATACTTAATATCATAAAACGTTGCGATGGAACGTAAATGGGCGGTTTAAATGGGTCTACCCATAAGCCATCCCGAAGAGACGAAGAAGGTAAATGTGTATCCCTTCGGGATACCTTATGGGTAGAAAAAAGTAAGATATAAAAGCGCGTTCCATGGGAACGCTTTATGGGTTCTCACGACTTTTTTGTGCGCAGATTTTATGGGTTAACTTAAATCTATCAAGAGACCCTGCGCCAATAGGAAGCAGGAAATCAAAAAATAAAATAAATCCTTATCCTCGCATAGGGGTAACAGTCTGCATCATTGTAATACGTGTATAAAACAAAAAATACACGCAATGATGATAGCATTACTTACATGGCTTTTTAAGAAATACGCCATGCCGGCAATAGGCCGATACAAGGGGAACAGGGCAGTAAAGCTCGCACGCAATACGGCTGGCTGCTTGTTGCTGCTCGCACATCCCGGTACCGCTTCCGCGCAGGAACAAACCGTAAAATACAATATACTGCACAGTGGCAAGGTGGTGGGCCATCTGGATTTTTACCAGCGGCGCGATGGCGAGAGCCTGTACCTCAAGATGATATCCGAAGTGAAGATGCGCTTTATCTTCAGCATAAAAGTTAATTGCAACGAGGAGTCCACCTTCCAGAATGGGCGGTTGGTAAATTCGCACGTGCTACGCAACGTAAACGGCAAAGAAAAAGCCAACAGGCAAACCATAGCCACAGGCAATGCCTACCAAACCATTGCTGAGGGCAAAAACGGTACGCTTAACCAAAACATCAGCACCAACCTGATGCTGCTATACAACCACGAGCCTGCCGATAACGCGCAGGTGTATTCTGATAACTTCCAGCAGTTTTTGCAGGTAAAGAAAACCGGCAGCCACGTTTACCGCATAGACCTGCCCGACGGCAACTACAATTATTACACCTACGCCAACGGCATCTGCAGCAAGGTGGATATACATCATTCGCTTTATACTATTCAGATACAGCTGGCGTAGCTATCTGAACTCGAATTAAACGAATTAATGGAATTTTACAGAATTTGAATATTCCCTTACATCCTGTCAATTTCAAAAATTCCATAAAATTCGAGTTCAGACAATCCAGACAACCCCTATCTTTAGCGCAAATTATAAGCCGCTAAAGGGTGGAATACAGCGACAGCACGGTTATTGCTTTACTGAAAGAGGGCAGCGAAAAGGTGTTTGAATGGGTGTTTAAAACTCATTTTAAAAGCCTGCACGCTTATGCCTATGCTTTTTTGAAGGATGACGAACTGGCCGAAGAAGTAGTGCAGAATATTTTTTGCCGCGTATGGGAAAAAAGGGAGCAGCTGAAAACCGATGGCTCTATAAAGGCATACCTGTACCGGGCCGTGCATAACGAAAGCCTCAACTACATCAAACACCAAAAGGTTAAGGCCAATTTCGAGACCTATTATAGCGGGCAAATGGAAGAGCAAAACGAGCATGCATCAGACAAGGTAATGACCGGCGAACTGGAAAGCCGCATACGGCAGGCCATGTTGGAGTTGCCCCAGCAATGCCGCATTATTTTCCAGATGAGCAGGTTCGAGGCTTTGAAATACCAGCAGATTGCCGACCAGATGGGCCTATCGGTAAAAACCATCGAAAACCAAATGGGCAAGGCCCTGAAGCTGATGCGACTTAAGTTGGCCGAATTTTTAACGCTGATGTTTTTTATATGGATAAACCGATAGCAGATGAGTAAGCAACACAGCCATATAAACGACGATTTGCTGGTGAAACACCTGGCTGGCGAAGCTACGCCTGCCGAAGCCGCCGAAGTGGAAGCCTGGCTGGCCGCCGACATTGCAAACACAGCGCATTACGCCCAACTGAAACGCATATGGGACGAGAGCCTGGCCCTTGCGGCTAAAAGTAGCGTGGATGAAGATGCTGCTTACGCCCGCCTGCAAAACCGCATCAAAAACATGCCCGCAGCTGGCGATGCGCAGGTTGTGCCGCTCCAAACTAAAAAAAGAAACTGGCTTGCGATGGCTGCATCCATAATAGTGCTTTGCACTGTAGGGTATTTTGCGCTTAATTATTTAAACGATGGCTCGAAGGTGGTAACCGTTGCGAGTAATAACGCGGTGCTGCCAGATACGCTGTCTGATGGCTCGGTGGTTACGCTGAACAAGTCCTCGGTTTTATCCTACCCGCAAAAATTCAGCGGCAGCCAACGGAACGTAAGCTTGCAGGGCGAGGCCTTTTTTAATGTTACGCCCGATAAAACCAAGCCATTTATTATTAAGGTAAACGATGTAACCATTAGGGTGGTTGGTACGTCTTTCAATATAAAAAGCAGGGATGGCAAAACCGAAGTAATCGTAGCTACCGGCATAGTGAGTGTGGCCAGGAGCCGCGACAGCATCAACCTTAACCCAGGCGAAAAGACCGAGGTAGGCAGCAGCAAAGCCAGGTTGAGCAAGCAAAGTGTAAAAGGTAAGCTATACAGCTATTATGTAAACCACGAGCTGGTGTGCGACCAAACCCCGCTTGCCGAACTGGTGCCCGCGCTCAATTCCATTTATGGTGCGCATATCGTCATCGAAAACAAAGCGCTGGAGCAATTACCTATTACCACGGTTTTCAGGGATCAATCGCTGGAGCAGGTGCTGATGGTGGTGCAGGAAACATTCAAGATAAAGGTAGAGCGTAAAAACGGGCAGATCATCCTCAAATAAATACCATCTATTACCTTAATACATGCTGCTACCGAAGCGTTTGCTGTTTTTTATCGCCTGTGTTGTTCCCCTGGCCCTAAGTCAGCGGTTATGCGCGCAATCATTGCTGGGCCGCAGTATCTCCATCCATATAAAAGACAGGCCGGTAGGCTTAATGCTGAAAACCATCGAAGAAAAGGGTAAATTCTTCTTTTCGTACAATAGCAACCTGCTCAAAGCCGATAGCCTGGTGAGCCTGGACGCTGATAACTGGACGATAAAAGAAGTGCTGGACAGGTTACTGATGCGCCGTTTCGAATATAAAGAAGCGACTGATTTCATCATCCTGCGGTATGCGCCCCTGCAGCTTAACCTGCTTGCCGATAAAACCGCCACCGAGGGCGAAGAATTCGTTATCAATGGTTTTATTGCAGACGAACATAGCGGCAAAAAACTACCCAATGCCACCGTTTACGAGCGAAACATTTTGCAAAGTACCCTTACCGATGCCAATGGTTTTTTTGAACTGAAACTACGGGATGCGGGCAACCAGGTGCAACTCACCATCAGCAAGGAATTGTATAAAGATACCACTATTACTTTCCTGCGCGATGTAGACGTGCACCGCGTTACAGGTAAAAGCGTACTGTACTACGCTTTGAATGACGACCCGGAGGGGATAGAGACCACGTCGATAGGTAAGCTCGTCCTGTCCACCAAACAAAAAATACAGGCAGCCAATTTAAAGGGACTGATAGCCAATGCGCCGTTTCAGGCATCGGCTATACCCAACGTAAGCACCCATGATGCCATGAACGGCCAAATTGTGAACACGGTATCATTGAACGCCGTTGGCGGTTACAACGCCGGCGTTGATGGTGCCGAGATAGGTATTATTTTTAATTTAGATAAGGGCAACGTAAAGAGTTTCCAGTTTGCCGGGGCGTTTAATATAGTGGGCGGCAATGTTGGCGGGATGCAGATAGGCGGGCTTTACAATAACGTATTGGGCAGTGTGAATGCGGTACAATTAGCCATTTTGCATAATAGCGTAAAGCGCAATTTAAACGGCGTGCAGATGAGTTTATATAACCATGTGCGCGGCGAGGTATCGGGCGTGCAGGTGGCGCCGCTAGGCAATATCGCCAATAAGAACGTAAGCGGTATACAGGTGGCTGCCATAGGCAACGTGGCGGGCAGTAAATTCGAGGGCATACAGTTGGGCGGCTTATTCAATTACGCCAAAAATCTGCGCGGGCTGCAGCTCGGGCTAATCAATATTGCGGATACTTCGCGCGGTTTCAGCGTAGGGTTGATTAATATCGTACGGAACGGCTACCATAAAATTACCCTTAGCGCAAACGAAACGCTGGATGCCAACCTCACCCTAAAATCGGGCAGCGAAAATTTTTATACCCTATACACCAGCGGCGCAAGGCTACGCCAAAACGCCAGGATATACGGCATAGGGATGGGCTTCGGCACCGTTTTGGGCATTGGCAAATGGCTCAATTTTAACCCTGAGTTGAGCAGCCGCTACCTTTACCAGGGCACCTGGCATTATACCAACCTGCTTACCCGGTTTGATGCTAACATCAATATCCGGTTGGGCAAAGGCATCGCAATCATCGGCGGGCCATCGGCAAACTTGTACTACACCGGGCAGCATAATGCCATAAAGGGCTATGCCTTGCTGCAGGATTTGCACCCCAAATTCAACCCGGCTAAAAACGCCAACTGGTTTATGGGATGGAATGTTGGGCTGAATTTCTTTTAGGCAATACGTAGCGCGGTGAGATTATTAAGGATTCTCATCGAAGCTTTTCATGCCAAATAAAAGCTGGAATTTCCTGGAAATTTATAGCTGCGGCAGGTGCGATTTATTGGAAAAAGCTGGAAATTTTTTTTGGCCCGTAAACGCACGATTTAGTCAAACACAGCCATTCCATGCAAATTTCGCCCTTTTTATGATTGCAAGGAAAAAGCCATAAAAAGCGCCAAAAAACTCCGAAAAACTCGGATTTTCTCGGATTTTTTACGGTATTTTTGAAAATTTAAGCCAGTGGCAGAGTCGACAGACCGGCATGTATTCATTTCGCGAAAGGGCAAAATTCCACCGGATTTGTCCAAATTTCCACAAAATAAAACTGGACAAAAAACCTGTTCAATCCTCCCAATCCTCATCCTTTATAATCCGGTGGTTTAACAATGCCCTGATCAGTGCGTCAGCCGTGAAATCTCCCGTCAGGTCGAAACAGATGCTGCAATAACCATAACTCACGCTGCACAGCCCCGGCTCAAAATCGAACCTCAACCCGCAAAACCTGCCCGATGTTACCGTTAGGGTATCGCCATCCAACACTTCAAAGGTGTTGCGCATGCTGCCAAAAAAACCGCACAGGCCTTTGATATGCCCGTGTGCGTGTATCGACCTTACCATCATCCCTTCAGCTTTACTTCTAAAACCAGTATCTTCATATACCCTTAATACAACCGGGCTGGCTTCTACCCCTATCACCCCAGTGAAAATATTTTACGAAGATGGACGCATTAATGCGCTTTAAATCAGTATCATTGCTAAACCAATTAAAACCTCAACCAGATGAAATTTTACATCGAAGTATGGTCGGCCAAGCAAGCCTGGCTTGATTTAAGTATCGAAGAACGTGGCGCATACATGGGCCAGGTAGGTCCTGCTATACAGCAAATGCTGGAGCAGGGCGTAGAAATCATAACCTGGGGCGAAAACGATGCCGACACGGTTGAGCGCCTCGGCCACGATTTTTTCGCGGTATGGAAATTCCCTACCGATGAGCTGGCCAAATCCTTCGAGGCATTGGTAACCGGCGCAGGCTGGTACAATTATTTCGATCAGCTAAACCTCAAAGGCAATGCAGCAAGCCCAACGGATATCATTGGCAAACTCATCAATATTTAACCCTTGCTAAACTTTCCGGCGGTTTTTAATTGTGAGTTAGGGTATTTTGCGCAGGGCAAACGCATTAAAATAATTCACAAATCCTGGCTTTAGTAAACAGCTGATTATTAGACATTTAAGTTGTTTTTTCTATTTATTTTTTGTATATTTATCTGACAATCAGATGGATACAAAAAACAGCACAAGCAGCATTTTTGCTTATTTCAGCGAGATGCAGGATTTTCGGATAGACAGGAAGAAGCGGCACCTACTTACGGATATCATCACGATAACAATCGCGGCAGCTTTATGCGGCATTGA